>JBJOQI010000215.1:0-4649 GCA_046050045.1 Pseudomonadota bacterium
TTCGCGCTGGAACCGGATCTCGTCATTCGTGATCGAGCCGGATGAATCGGCCAGAAGCACCAGCTCCAGGTCGACCTCGCGCCGCTCCTGCGCGGTGGCGGGCATAACGACAAGACAGAGGACGAACAGAAGGCGGATCATCGGACTCTCCTGCGTCGGGCTGGCGAAGTCTGCGTCCCTTCCCCCGCGATGCGATTTCACGTTCCCGTCATCGGGGCCACTGGCGGCCTCTGTGCGGCGGGGCTAACACTTGGGACATGACCGATCTGACCGAGCTTACGGCAAGCGAACTCTCGTCGCGCATCGCGCGCGGCGTTCTGCGTCCGTCCGAGGTCATGGCCGCCTTCCTCGACCGCATCGAGCGGCTCAACCCGAAGATCAACGCCATCGTCAGTCTGCGCCCGCGGGACGAACTGCTGGCCGAAGCGCGCGCGGCCGATGGCGCAAGCCCGTGCGGCTGGCTGCACGGCCTGCCCGTCGCGATCAAGGATCTCGTCCAGACGAAGGGGCTTCGCACCACCTTCGGGTCTCCCATCTATCGCGATTACGTCCCCGTGACCGACGATCTGGTGGCTGCGCGCATCCGGGCGGCGGGCGCGATCATCATCGGCAAGACCAATACGCCCGAATGGGGGCTTGGCAGCCACAGCTTCAACCCCGTGCACGGCACCACACTGAACCCCTACGACCCGACACGCAGCGCGGGCGGGTCGTCGGGCGGTGCAACGGCAGCACTGGCCGCGCGGCTTGTCCCGGTGGCGGACGGGTCCGACGCGATGGGATCGCTCCGCAACCCGGCCGCCTTCTGCAACGTCTACGGCTTTCGCCCGACCTGGGGCCTCGTGCCCCAGGACGCCGAGGGCGACACCTTCATGGCGACGCTCTCGACCGACGGCCCGATGGCGCGCTGCCCGGGAGACCTCGCGCGGCTTCTCGAAACGCTGGCCGGCCCCAATCCCGAAGCACCCTTCCCGCGCCAGCCCGAGCCCTTTGCCCAATGGCTCGACGCGCCCGTCGCCGGAACCCGGATCGGCTGGCTGGGCGACTGGGGCGGGGCCTACCCCTGCGAGCCGGGCATCCTTGAGACCTGCGAAGCGGCCCTCAAGACCTTCGAAGCCGCAGGCTGCACGGTCGAACCGGTCGCGCCGCCCTACCCGGCCGACCGCCTCTGGACCGCCTGGACCACGCTGCGTTCCTTCCTCAATGCCGGGGGGAAACGTGCCCTCTACGACGATCCTGCCAAGCGGGCGCTTCTGAAGCCCGAGGCCATCTGGGAAATCGAGCATGGGCTGTCGCTGTCGGCACAGGTGGTCTACGAGGCAAGCGTGATCCGGTCGAAATACTTCGCACGCCTTGTGCGCATGTTCGACGACTACGATGCGTTGGCGCTTCCCTCTACACAGGTCTGGCCCTTCCCGGCCGAATGGCGGCACCCGACGTCGATCAACGGCCAGCCGCTCGACACCTACCACCGCTGGATGGAGATCGTGATTCCCGTCTCGCTCGCGGGCGCTCCCGCAGTCGCGCTTCCTGCGGGCTTCGGCGACGAAGGCCTTCCCACCGGCCTTCAGCTTTTTGCCCGCCCGGGCTCGGACAGTCGCCTGCTGCGTCTTGCCCAGGCCTACCATCGCGCAACCGACTGGCCCGGCACGCGGCCACCGACCGGAGCAGTGCCGCAATGACCGACCGCGACCCGCTGCGCCTGCGCATCAAGCTGCCCTCCGGCGACTGGATGGGGCCGGGCAAGGCCGACCTGATGCAGGGCATCGCCGAAACCGGGTCGATTGCCGCCGCGGGCAAGCGGCTGGGCATGAGCTACAAGCGCGCCTGGAGCCTGGTCGAGGTTCTGAATGCCATGTTCCTCGAACCGGTTGTGCTGGCCTCTCGCGGCGGGGCCGGACACGGGGGCGCGTCGCTGACACCTGCGGGAGAGGCCGTGCTCTCCCTCTACCGCGCCGCGCAGGCCAAGGCAGCTGTTGCTGCCGGGGAAGAGGTTGCCACCATCGTCGGATGGTCGGTCGCGAAATAGACCTTGATCGCCGCGCGCGGCCAACCGATATTTCCGACCGGACATATCGGAACCCAGAATGCGTTATGCAATCCTCGGCCTTGTGATCGGCCTTGCCACGACTGCACCGGCTGGGGCGGGCGAGGCGCTGGTTGCCGTCGCCACGAACTTTGCCAATGCCGCCGAGACCTTGGCGGCGGAATACGAGGCGGAATCCGGCGACCGGATCACCTTCACCGCCGGGGCCACCGGCAAACTCTACGCCCAGATCACCCAAGGTGCGCCGTTTGACGCATTCCTGTCGGCAGACCAGAAAACCCCGGCCCGGATCGAGGCCGAAGGGGCGGGGGTTGCGGGGACGCGCTTTGCCTACGCAACGGGAACGCTCGCCCTTTGGTCCGCCGACCCCGCCCGCGACCTGTCCGACCCCGTCGCCGCCCTGACGGGCGCAACCCATGTCGCCATCGCCAATCCCGAACTTGCCCCCTATGGCCAGGCCGCCGTCGAAACGCTCGCCCACCTCGGGGTCAGCGAGGCGGTCGCCGCGAAGATCGTGACGGCCGAAAACATCGGCCAGGCCTATTCGCTTGTTGCAACCGGTGCCGCCGACATCGGGCTCGTTGCATCGTCGTCGGTGATCGCGGGCGGCAATCTCGGGGCGGTCTGGCCAGTCCCCGCGGATCATCACGGGCCGATCCGGCAGGATGCGATCCTGCTGGTGCATGGCAAGGACAACGACGCTGCCAGGGGATTTCTGGCCTACCTCGCCTCCGACGCGGCGGCGCGTACAATCGCAGCCTTCGGCTACGGCACCGGCACATGAGCCCCGAAGACCTCGCGCCCTTTTGGCTGACGCTTCGCCTTGCCGCGGTGGTGACGACGATCCTGATCGTAATTGCCAGCCCTCTGGCCTGGTGGCTGTCGCGCAGCCGGTCCGTGATCCGCCCGTTTGTCGAGGCGATTGTGGCGCTGCCCCTTGTCCTGCCACCGACGGTCCTGGGGTTCTACCTGCTGATCCTGCTCAACCCCGCCGCACCCGTCGGCCGCTTTTGGGTTAGTCTGACCGGGTCGACGCTGACCTTTTCCTTTGCCGGTCTCGTCGTCGCCTCGGTCCTCTACTCACTGCCCTTCGCGGTCCAGCCGCTCCAGACCGCATTCACGGCCGTCGGCCGCGCCCCAATGGAGGCGGCAGCAAGCCTCGGGGCCTCGCCGCTCGACGCCTTCTTCAGTGTCGCGGTCCCGCTTGCCCTGCGCGGGTATCTGACCGCAGCCGTCCTGACCTTTGCCCACACCATCGGGGAATTCGGCGTGGTCCTGATGGTCGGGGGCAATATCCCCGGTGAAACCAAGGTGATTTCGATCGCCATCTACGAACATGTCGAACGGATCGACTATGCAGCTGCGCATGGGCTGGCACTGCTGCTTCTGGTGTTCTCCTTCGCCGTGCTGCTTGCGCTCTTCATGGTAAACCGCGCCGGGGCGCTTCGCGGGCAATGACCCTGCGCATCGACATAAGCCTGCAACGTCCGGGCTTCGCCCTGTCGCTGACCACCGACCTGCCGCTGCGCGGACTGACGGTCGTCCACGGCCCATCCGGTGCGGGAAAATCCACGCTTCTGCGCTGCATCGCGGGTTTCGAGCGCCCGGAGGGGCAGATCGTCTTCGGCGATGAGGTCTGGTGCGGCCCGCGCCAATTTCTTCCGCCGCACCGGCGCAGGATCGCAACGGTGTTTCAGGACCCGCGGTTGTTCGGACACCTCGATGTGGCCGGGAACCTGGCCTATGCCGCGCGACGCGCCCCCACGCGGGCAGATGTTGCCCAGGTTGTGGACTATCTTGACCTTGCGCCGCTTCTGCCCAGACGCGTTGGCGGCCTGTCGGGCGGCGAGGCGCAGCGCGTGGCCCTTGCCCGCGCGCTGCTGTCGAACCCGCGGCTTCTGATGATGGACGAGCCACTCGCCGCGCTTGACCTGCAACGGCGGGCCGAGATCCTTCCCTATGTCGAACGCCTGCGCGACGAGGCTCACCTGCCGATCCTCTACGTCAGCCACAGCTTTGCCGAGGTCGCGCGCCTGGCCACGCATGTCGTGTCGATCGACAAGGGCTCGCTGGTGGCGGCCGGCCCCGCCGACACGCTGCTGCCGCGCATCGCGGGCCTGCTGCCCGGCGACGAAGCCCAGAGCGTCATATCGGCAACCGTCAGGGCGCGCACCGCTGACGGGCTGACCGAGCTGCGGTTCCCGGGCGGCGCGATCCTGACGCCCGAGACGCTCGGGCCACTCGGCACGAATGTCCGGCTGTCGGTCCGCGCCCGTGACGTGATGCTGTCTCTTTCCCGGCCCGAGGGGCTGTCTGCCCTGAACATCCTGCCTGCCACCGTGACCGACATCCTGCCTGAGGGCGTCTCGGCTACCGTCATCCTTTCCCTTGCCGGCACGCCCCTGCTTGCGCGGGTCACGGCACGCTCGGTCACGGCCCTCGGGCTCCGCCCCGGGCTTGCCTGCCATGCGATCCTGAAATCCGTCGCGCTGATCCGTGTCTGAGCCGGGCTTTTCATTTGGCGTGACCGGGCTAGTCTTGCCCGCATGACCCGATCCGCCCTCATTGTGGCCCACGGCCAACCCAGCGACCCCGCCCCGCC
>JBJOQI010000216.1:0-7815 GCA_046050045.1 Pseudomonadota bacterium
TCGAGTTGCACCTGCATCTCGAAGGGGCCGCGCCGCCTGCCTTCATCCGCGGGCTGGCGCGGGAAAAGCACATGGACCTGGAAGGCCTGTTCGACGCGCGCGGCAACTATGCGATCAACGACTTCTGGCATTTCCTGAAGGTCTACGAGGCCGCCTGCACCACCCTGCAGACGCCCGAGGATTTCCATCGCCTGACGCTGGCCGTGCTGGAGGAAAGCGCCGCCAGTGGTGTGGTCTATTCGGAAACCTTCCTCTCGCCCGACTTCTGCGGGGGCCGCGACGTGGGGGCGTGGAAGGAATATTGCCACGCCATCCGCGAGGCGGCGCAAATCGCCGAGAGGCGCGACGGGATCGTCCTGAAGGGGATCATCACCGCCATCCGGCATTTCGGACCCGAGAAGGCGCGTGAAACCGTGCGGTGCGCGGCCGAGACGATGGGGGATTTCATCACCGGTTTCGGACTGGCCGGCGACGAAAAGATCGGCAAGCCCAAGGACTTCCTCTGGTCGTTCGACATGGCGCGCGAGGCCGGGCTGCGGCTGACCTGCCACGCCGGAGAATGGGGCGGGCCCGACAGCGTGCGCGACGCGATCCGCGATCTGGACGTCGAGCGCATCGGGCATGGCGTGCGCGCGATCGAGGACCTGGCGCTGGTGGACGAGATCGCCGAGAAAGGCGTCGTGCTCGAGGTCTGCCCGGGGTCGAACATCTTCCTTGGCATCTACAAGGGCTGGCGCGAGCACCCGATCCAGCGGCTGCATGACCGGGGGGTGACGGTCACCGTCTCGACCGACGACCCGCCCTATTTCCACACCACGATGGCGCGGGAATACGACCGGCTGGCCGATGCCTTCGACTGGGACAAGCCGATGTTCACCGGCATCGCAAAGGCGTCGATCAATGCGGCCTTCTGCGATAAGGACACCCGGGACCGGATTCTGAAAGTGCTGGAGGCTGCCTGATGCTGGATCACCTGACCATCGTGAAACACCCGCTGGTGCAGCACAAGCTGACCCTGATGCGCGAGAAGGACACCTCGACCGCGTCGTTCCGCCAGTTGCTGCGCGAGATCAGCCTGCTGCTGGCCTACGAGGTCACGCGCGGCCTGCCGATGACGACCAAGCGGATCGAGACGCCGCTTTGCGAGATGGATGCCCCGGCGATCGAGGGCAAGAAGCTTGCGCTGATCTCGATCCTCAGGGCCGGGAACGGGCTGCTGGACGGCATACTCGAGCTGATTCCGGCGGCGCGTGTGGGCTTTGTCGGGCTCTACCGCGACCACGAGACGCTGCAGCCGGTGCAGTACTACTACAAGGTGCCGACGCAGCTGGAGGACCGGGTCTGCATCGTCGTGGACCCGATGCTGGCCACCGGCAATTCCTCGGCGGCAGCGGTCGACCTGCTGAAGAAATCCGGCGCGACGAACATCCGGTTCCTCTGCCTTCTGGCCGCGCCCGAAGGCGTGGCGCACATGAAGGAACGTCATCCCGACGTGCCGATCGTGACGGCGGCGGTGGACAGCCATCTGAACGAGAACGGCTATATCGTGCCGGGTCTCGGAGATGCGGGCGACCGGATGTTCGGGACGAAATAGGGCGGTGGCATGATGGTTCGACGCGGCATGGTGATACGGACGGCGGTTCTGGGGCTGGGCCTGCTTGCCGGACTGGCCGGTGGCGCGGCATCGGCGCAGACCCTGCGCGATATCGACGGCCCGGCCGAAGTGCCGCCCGCGAGCTACAGCGCCAGCCAGTATGTCGATAGCAAGGGCTGCGTCTTCGTGCGGGCAGGATATGCGGGGCAGGTGACCTGGGTGCCGCGGGTGACGCGGGATCGCAAGGTGATCTGCGGCCAGGCGCCGTCGCTGGCAGCCGCGGCGCGTCCCGCCGTCACTGCGCCCGCCAGCGAAGAGGCAAAGGCCGTTGCAGAGGGGTCATCGGCCCCGGCCCGGCTCGCCGAGGCGGAACCGAAGCCGCAGGCAGCACAGGTTGCGGCCAGCCCTGCGGTCGAGGCCGCCGAAGCCCCGGCAAGCCTGCGTTTGGTCTCGGTCGCGACCGTGCCGTCGGACGGCACCGGCTGCGCGGGCAAGACCGCGACGGCCGAGCGCTTCACGCTGAGCGATGGCCGGACGGTGCTGCGGTGCGGGGCCCCGGTGGCGGACCCGGTGTCCTATCTGAACGGGGCGGGGCTGGGTGTCACCGTCACCGGCGCTGCGCCGGTGCGGCAGGCAGAGGCCCCGGCAGCGCGGTTGCCCCAAGGCTACGAGCCCGCATGGGACGATGACCGGCTGAACCCCAACCGGGGCGCGCGCACGTCCGCGGCTGCGGCCGAGCCCGTGGCGCGGGTCGAGGCCGCGGCACCCTCGCCAGCCGTTGCAGCGACGCCCCAGTCGGGCCCGGGCGGCGGATACGTCCAGGTGGGGGCCTTTGCCGTGGCGGCGAATGCGCGGGCTGCGGCGGACATGCTGCGTGCGCTGGGGCTGCCGGTTGCGGAACGCGCGACACGGCTGGGCAGCAAGGACGCGACCATTGTGCTGGCGGGTCCCTTTGCAGACGGCACTGGGGCGCGCGCGGCGCTGAAAAAGCTGCGGTCGGCGGGATTCGCCGACGCCTTCCTGCACTAGGATCTAGCCCGCGCAGATCCCCTGCAGGGCGACCCACTGGTCGTCGGTCAGGACCGGCGCATGGCTGGCCGGATTGGCGGTGTCAGCGGACTCCGGGGCCGCTGCGGCAAGACCCGAGGCCGCGGCATAGGGGGCCAGGGGCAGGTCTGCCCGCTCAAAGGCTGCGGTCAGGTCAGAGGCGGACAGCGGCGCGGGGGCACGGGTCAGGAATTCCTCGGCAAAGCCGACGAGGCTGTCAGGCGGCAGATCGCCCGTGGTCAGAAGCGAGAACGAGGCGCGCAGGCCCGTCCAGCGCAGCAGCGTGGCCAGTGGATCGACGGCAGTCGCACGGACCCGTTCGGCGATGACGTAGCCGGCCAGGACCTCGGGCACCGGCTGGTCCTCGACCAGGTCGCGTCCGACCAGAACCGTGCCGCCCGGCAGGTGCGCGGCCCCTTGCAGACCCGTCGCCAGCACGATGATCCCCTCGTCCGGATTGCCGCCGAGACGGGTGTTGAGCGCCGCCAATGCTTCGCGCCCCTCGGGAGAGGCACAGGCAGAGCCGGACAGCCGGAAGATGTCGGACAGGAGCGACTGGCCGATCTCGACGCGCTTTTCCTGCGGGATGACGGTCGTGACATGGCGGACGACGGCACCCGGCACCCAGAGGATCGCCGCGCCCAGGACGGCGGCCACGCCTGCCGCGAAAAGTGCAACGCGCAGGCGGCCGGGATGGGGACGCCGCGCCTCGATGATGGAATGCACGCGGGCGAGGGCCGTGACCATCGTGGTGTCGTCGATCTCGACCGTTTCGGTGGCGTCAGGTCCGGGCGCAAAGATCGCGGGCATCTCGCCCGGGTTGCGCCGCTCGATGGCGGGCAGCGACCAGTGCGACAGCGCGCGCCCGCTGCGGCCGTCTGAAATGACAAGCGTTGCCTTGCCGAAGGACAGCACGACCTCGCGCCGCTGTGCCTCGGGCGTTTCGCGCCAAAGGCCGGGGGCTTCCAGCCGCTGATACTGGTCTAGGGCGGTCATGACTGCCTGCGGGCCTGCTCTCGCCTCGGGTTCTTGGGCGACATTAGCCGAGCCCGAAGGCTGTCACAATCGGCCCCGGACTCGCGCTGGGGTTGCAGGTCTGCCTAGCGGCGGCGGTCGCGACGGGCCGACATCGGCTGGAACGCCACGCCGACATGGGCCTCGCAATAGGGTTTGCCCGGCTGGGTCGCAAGACCGCAGAACCAGAAGTCTTCGGTCGCCGGGTCGCCGATCGGCCATTTGCAGGTCCGTTCGGTCAGTTCCATGAGCTTGAGCCGCCGCGCCTTCTTCTCGACCTCGCGGACCGAGGCGAGGGCTTCGGGGCTGATCTCGCTGGCCGAGGGCTGCGGCGGCAGCGGCTGGCCGGCCGGGACGATCGGCTTGCGCAGCGGAATCGGCGTCACCTGTGCCTCGGGCCGGGCGGCGGGCGCGGGCTGCGGCGCGGGCCTTGCGGCCGGGCGCGGGTCGGCCTTGGCCTGCGCGGGGGCCGCCTGTTCCAGCACGGGTTCGGGGCGCGCCGCCGGCGCGGCAGGCCGCGCGGCGACCGGTTCGGGCGTAGCAGGGCCGCCCACGCGGTTCGACAGGCCAAGACGGTGCACCTTGCCGATCACGGCATTGCGGGTGACGCCGCCAAGCTCTTTCGCGATCTGGCTGGCCGACTGGCCTTCGTTCCACATCCGCTTCAGCGTTTCGACACGTTCGTCGGTCCAGGACATGCGTAAGCCTTCGGTTTTCGGGGCGGCCGCCCGCGTGCGGGAGCATTCTAGTTGCGAGCGGACGGGATACAAGCGCCAAGGCCCGATGGCAAGGCCACGCTTGGCGCAACGATGGATCGGAGTAGTATGAGCCGACAGCGAAGGGGCAGGCGATGGGCAGGATCCTGAAATGGGTGGCCGGGCTGGCACTTGCCGCCATCCTGTGCGTCGCGGCGCTGACGATGATCTCGCCCTGGCCGGGGGTGCTGGTCATCCGCCTGATCTTCGACCGGGGGGCAGAGACGGCACAGGCACGGATCGCGGCGCTGGTTCCCGATGACGTGATGTCGCGCCGGGGCATCCGGCCCGAGGGGTTTTCGGCGGAAACGGCCTTTGACCTGCACCGTCCGGCGGGCACCGAGACGGTAGCCCTGCCACTGATCGTCTGGATCCACGGCGGCGGGTTCGTCTCGGGCCGGCCGGGTGACGTCGACAACTACGCGCGGATTCTGGCGGCCGAGGGGTTCGCCGTCGTCTCGGCCGGTTACACGATTGCCCCCGAGGCCCATTTTCCGACGCCGGTCATCGAGGTGAACCAGCTGCTGGCC
The DNA here is from genome assembly GCA_046050045.1 of Pseudomonadota bacterium. Taxonomy (GTDB): domain Bacteria; phylum Pseudomonadota; class Alphaproteobacteria; order Rhodobacterales; family Rhodobacteraceae; genus JAOADN01. The sequence continues at coordinate 4,941 of JBJOQI010000216.1, forward strand.
CACCTGACCGCCAACGCCGCTACCTATGCGATCGACCCGGCCAGGATCATGCTGGCGGGCGACAGCGCGGGCGCCCATATCGCCGCGCAGCTCGCGCTGGTCACGACCTCGCCCGCGGTGGCGCAAGAGCTTGGGGTCGCCCCGGCCCTTGCCGCGACAGGGCTGAGGGGCGTGCTTCTGTTCTGCGGGCCGTTCGATCTTGCCGGCATGACCGGGGGCGGCATCGGCGGATGGTTCGTCAATACGACGGCCTGGGCCTATTCCGGCAGCCGGCACTGGCGCGAGGACGCGTCTTTCGCGCGCTTTTCGGTGGCCGATCGGGTGATCGCAGACTTTCCGCCCGCCTTCATCACGGTTGGCAATGCCGATCCGCTTGCGCCGCAGTCAAAGGCGATGGCCGAGGCCCTGGCCCGCGCCGGCGTCACGGTCGAGACGCTGTTCTATCCGGATGACCATGTTCCGCCATTGGCGCACGAATACCAGTTCGACCTCAACACCGGGGACGGGCAGCGCGCCTTTGCGCAGGCGACCGGCTTTGCGCGGCGCGTCCTCTCGACGCCCTGACGGCGCTGGCGGGGCGATTGCCCGGCGCGGCACGATCGGGCTAGCCTGACGGCAACACTGTCGAAGGGGACGTCATGCCGCAGACCAGCCAAGCCAATCCCGATCTTGTCGTTCAGGCCGACGGACGGCCCCGTTGGAACAGTGCTCCCCACCGCCGCCACGGGTTTCACAACCTGCACCGTCTGACACGCTACGCCCAGTCCTGCCGGGCCGCCCGCGTGCTTGACCTGCGGCTTTCGGCGGACCTGTCGATTGCGGCCCGCGAGGATGTGCGCCGGCTGACCGCGTTGCCCTGGTTTTCGGCCATGGCCGTGACCGAGGGGAACCGACTGCTGCACGAAGCCTATGCCCCCGATTTCGGGCCGGATGGCATTCATTCGATCATGTCGATCTCGAAGATGAGCATGAACCTGATCCTCGGGCGACTTTGGGAAGACGGCATCCTGGACCTCGACGCCCGGGTCGGTGATGTTCTGCCCGACATCGGCCCGGGCTATGCCGGCGCAAGAATTGCAGACGTGCTGAACATGAACGTCCGCAACGACTACAGCGAGGATTACCACGACCCCGATGCCGCGGTCTTTCACCACGAGGCCGCCTGCGGAATGCGCCTGCCCGAAGGGCCGGAACAGACGACCCGGGCGTTCATCAACGGAATTGGGCTTGAGGCCGGGGCGACGGACACATCCAATCCCGGCTCCACCTGCCTTTACAAAAGCGCAAACACCGACGTCCTTGGCTATGTCGCCGATGCACTGGGCGCGCGGCCCATGTCCGCGCTGATGGCGGATCTTGCCGATGCTGCCGGGGTCGAGGGGGCGCTGCATGTCGCGACCGACCGGGCCGGTTGGCCGCTGATGAACGGAGGGATATGCCTGACGGCGCGCGACCTCTGCCGCTATGGCGCGCTGTTCGTGCGCGGCGGGCGCGGGGTTGACGGGCGTGCCTTCGGGTCGGCGGCGTTTCTGGAGCGAAGCCTTGCCGGCGGCGTGCCGATGCCTGCGCCGCGGGGCCATCTGCGCTATTCGAACCACCTGAACACCGACGGGACCATGTTCGGGCATGGCGGCTATGGCGGGCAGTATCTGGTTGCGGATCCGTCGACTGGCCGTGTGGCCTGCTTCCTGTCGGTGCTCCAGGACGAGGACGGCTACGACACCACCTATTTCCCGCCCATCATCGCCATGCTGACCGAGATCTGTCGCGGATGAGGGACGGCGCGGCGGGGGTTTTCTTTGCAGCCGATCTGTCGTATCGGTCCCCGCATGGTCACCGGGATTGCATCCTTTTCTGCCTCGCGACGCCGATAGGGCGAATGACCCGGGCTTGCCTGCCCGCAATCAGGCATCTGCCGCATTGACTCCCAGCCGACCGGCCCCTTAGGGCTAAGGCTTCCCATCGCAGGGGTTCCCACATGATCTCGACCGTCCTTCCGACCTATAACCGCGCGTCCCTGTCCTTCGTGAAGGGCGAGGGCAGCTGGCTGATGACCGAGGACGGCACCCGATACCTCGACCTTGGCGCGGGCATCGCCGTGAACGCGCTGGGCCACGCCAACCCCGACCTGATCGCGGCGCTGACCGAACAGGCGGGCAAGGTCTGGCATGTGTCGAACCTCTACCAGATCCCCGAACAGCAGCGACTGGCCGACCTGCTGGTCGCCCATAGCTTCGCCGATACGGTGTTCTTCACCAACTCGGGCACCGAGGCCGCGGAACTCGCCATCAAGATGGCGCGCAAGTACTGGTACGAGAAGGGCCAGCCCGAGCGGACGGACATCGTGACCTTCGAGGGCTCGTTCCACGGGCGCTCGACCGGGGCGATCGCGGCGTCGGGGTCGGAAAAGATGGTCAAGGGCTTCGGCCCCCTGATGCCGGGCTTCGTCCACCTGAAGTGGGGCGACCATGACGCCCTGAAGGCCGCCGTGACCGACCGGACCGCCGCTATCCTGATCGAGCCGATCCAGGGCGAGGGCGGCATCCGCACCGTTCCCGACCAGTGCCTGAAGGGCCTGCGCGAGCTGTGCGACCGGACCGGCGCGTTGCTGATCCTTGACGAGGTGCAATGCGGCATGGGTCGGACCGGCAGGCTTTTCGCGCATGAATGGGCGGGGATCACCCCCGACATCATGATGGTGGCCAAGGGCATCGGCGGGGGCTTCCCGCTGGGCGCGGTTCTGGCCACCGAAAACGCGGCCTCGGGCATGACGGCGGGCACGCATGGCTCGACCTATGGCGGCAACCCGCTCGCCTGCGCGGTGGGCGCAAGGGTGACCGGGATCATCGCCGACCCGGCCTTCCTGGCCGAGGTG
>JBJOQI010000217.1:0-6399 GCA_046050045.1 Pseudomonadota bacterium
CTGGGCCCCGGCGACACCGCGCGCTATCCGGCGGACCGCCCGCACGCGATCCGCGCAACGGGTGCGTCCCGTGCTATCCTGATCGTGCAGGACAGCTAGGCCGGGTTTCCGTTTTGACGGATTCGTTTCTGTTATCTTGACGGATTTCCGTTTTTCCGGCATCTCATCCGTGATAGCGGATTTGGAGGGCGTTATGGCAGACATGGGACGCGCGGCCTTTCTGGCGCATCTGGCCGAGGTGCTGGAGGGCATCGAGGCCGAGGGCCTGACCAAGCGCGAACGCCTGATCACCTCGGCGCAGGGCACGCGGATTGCGGTGAACGGGCGCGAGAATGTCCTGAACCTCTGCGCCAACAACTACCTTGGCCTGGCCGACGACCCGCGCCTGATCGCGGCGGCAAAGGCGGCGATGGACAGCCACGGCTACGGCATGGCCTCGGTCCGCTTCATCTGCGGGACCGAGGATATCCACCGCCAGCTTGAGGCGCGGATCGCTCGGTTCCTGGGAAAGGACGATTCGATCCTGTTTGCCGCCTGCTTCGACGCGAACGGCGGGCTGTTCGAGCCGCTGCTGGGGCCAGAGGACGCGGTGATCTCGGACAGCCTCAACCATGCCTCGATCATCGACGGCATCCGGCTCTGCAAGGCACGGCGCTATCGTTACGCCAATTCGGACATGGATGACCTCGAGACGCAGCTGAAGGCCGCGCGGGCGGACGGCGCGCGTCATGTCCTGGTGGCGACGGATGGCGTCTTCAGCATGGACGGCTATCTGGCCAAGCTGCCCGAGGTCACGGCGCTGGCGGAACGCTACGGCGCGCTGGTCATGGTGGACGATTGCCATGCGACGGGGTTCATGGGGCCGGGCGGGCGCGGGACGCCGCATCATCACGGGGTGGCGGACAGGGTCGACATCCTGACCGGCACACTCGGCAAGGCGCTGGGCGGGGCGCTGGGCGGTTATGTGGCCGGGCCGCAGGCGGTGATCGACCTGCTGCGGCAAAGGGCGCGGCCCTACCTGTTCTCGAACGCCTTGCCGCCGGCGGTGGTGGGTGCGGGGCTGGCGGCACTCGACATCGTCGAGGCGGCGGATGACCTGCGCGCGCAGCTTTCCGACAATGCCCGCCATTGGCGCGCGGGGCTGCAGGCGGCGGGCTTCCGGCTTCTGCCCGGGGAACATCCGATCATCCCGGTGATGCTGGGCGAGGCGCGGCTGGCGCAGGACATGGCGCGCGCGCTGTTCGAGCGGGGCATCTATGTCTCGGGCTTCTTCTTTCCGGTGGTGCCCAAGGGGCAGGCACGCATCCGCACCCAGATGAACGCGCGGCTGACGCGGGGTGATCTGGACTTCGCGCTTTCGGCCTTTGCCGACGCGGGCAAGGTTGTGGGGGCGATCTGATGCGCAATGACATGACGGCGCTGGTGAAGGCGAAACCGGAAGAGGGCCTGTGGCTGGAACACCGCCCGGTGCCCGAGATCGGGCCCGATGACGTGCTGATCCGGGTCAGGAAGACCGGCATCTGCGGCACCGACATCCATATCTGGAACTGGGACGACTGGGCGCAGCGCACCGTGCCGGTGCCGCTGGTCACCGGGCACGAGTTCGCGGGCGAGATCGTGGAACTGGGGCGCAACGTGACCGACCTGACGATCGGCCAGCGCTGTTCGGGCGAGGGGCACCTGATCGGGCATCACAGCCGGCAGAGCCGGTCGGGCAAGTTCCACCTCGACCCGGAAACGCGCGGGATCGGGGTCAACGAACCCGGAGCCTTCGCCGAATACCTGCGCCTGCCCGCCTTCAACGTGGTGCCCCTGCCTGACGAGATCGACGACGAGATCGGCGCGATCCTCGACCCCTTGGGCAATGCCGTCCACACCGCGCTGTCCTTCGATCTGGTGGGCGAGGACGTGTTGATCACCGGCGCCGGACCGATCGGCATCATGGCCGCCGCCGTCGCGCGGCACGTGGGCGCGCGACACGTCGTGATCACCGACGTCAATCAGGCGCGGCTCGATCTGGCTGCGGCAGTGGCCGACGTCGTCACCGTGAATGTCGCGCGGGACGACCTGAAGGACGTGCAGGCCCGGCTGAAGATGCAGCAGGGCTTCGACGTTGGGCTCGAGATGAGCGGCAACCAGCAGGCGATGGACCAGATGGTCGAGAACCTCGTCATGGGCGGGCGCATCGCGCTGCTGGGCATCCCGCCCGGCAAAAGCCCGGTGGACTGGAGCCGCATCGTCTTCAAGGCGATCACGATAAAGGGCGTCTACGGACGCGAGATCTTCGAGACCTGGTACAAGATGATCGCCATGCTGACGAACGGTCTCGACGTCCGCCCCGTCATCACCCACCGCTTCAAGGCCCGCGACTTCAGGGAGGGCTTCGCCGCGATGAAATCCGGCCTGTCGGGCAAGGTCGTGCTCGACTGGACCTGACGGCCCCCCTTCATCTTGGCCCAAGTATCCCGGGGGTCCGGGGGCAGAGCCCCCGGCCTTGCCGTCAGATCCCGGCGTACCAGTCGTAGCCGCGGTCGGCCCAGTAGCTGCCGTGGCCTTCGCCGAAGCCGGCAAGGCTGTCGGTCAGTTCGACGGTATGGATGTACTTGGCCATCTTGTAGCCAAGCTGCCGTTCCACCCGCACCCGGACCGGCGCGCCGTTGGCCACTGGCAGGGGGCTGCCGTTCAGCCCGTAGGCCAGGATCGTCTGGGGGTGCCAGGCGTCGATCAGGTCGATGCTCTCGTAATACTTCACCGTGCCCGAAAGGCTGCGCTCGATCGTGTCGAAGCAGTGGAACAGGGCGTAGCGCGCCGTCAGTTTCGGGCGGGCCTGGTCGAGGACGAGGCCGAGGGGAACGCCGGTCCATTTCGCGATGCAGGACCAGCCCTCGACGCAGTCGTGGCGGGTGATCTGGGTGCGCGCGGGCATTGCCTGAAGCTCGGCCAGCGTGAAGCTGACGGGGCGTTCGACCAGCCCCGTGACCGACAGGCGGTAGGAGGAGAAACCGGCGCGGGCGAGGTCGCGGTAGTCCTCGTCCGCGGGATCGGTGACGCCGTTCGGGCGCTGGCCCTGGCGGATGTCGGCCTCGGTGTATTCGGGCGCGAGGCTGTGGCCGCCGCCCAGCGCGCGCTGGACCCGGTAGGTCAGGCCGTTCGCGCCCGCCATCAGGTCGCGCAGGGGCCCGGGGGCGTCGAGCACCTTGCAGCCCGACAGCGACAGGGCCGAGGCCCCGAGAAGGCCCGAGCGCAGGAAATGGCGGCGGTTCATGTCCGGTCTCCTTCGGTTTCGGGGTCGATGCGGTAGCGCCCGGTGACGATCGAGCGCAGTTCGTTCAGCGGGCCTGCGGCCAGGATCATCAGCATGTGGACGGCAAAGAAGCCCAGAAGCAGCAGCATGACGGCAAAGTGGATCGTGCGTGCGCTCTGGCGGCCGCCGAAGACGTCGAGCAGCCAGGGGGCGAGGGCGTTGAAGCCGGGCGACATGCAAAGCCCGGTCAGGATCATCAGCGGCAGAAGGACGAACAGGACGCCGGCATAGGCGAGCTTTTGCAGCACGTTGTAGTCGCGGCCGTGATGAAAGCGCAGGCGGGCATGGTCGGCGACATCACGCGGCAGGGCGGCGAGGTCGGCCCGGTTGGGCAGAAGCTGTCGCAGGTGGCCGTTCAGCGCGCTGGCGACGGCCCAGAGCGCCAGCGTGCCGACCAGAACCCAGGCGAAGAAGAAATGGATGACACGGCCGGTAGCGAGGCTCTGGTAGGACGGGATCGTCAGGGCGGCAGGGAAGGCGCGCGCCTCGCCGCCCGACAGGCCGAGGATCCCGGTCGTCTCGAACTCGGCCCCGAGGATGCGGGTGATCCCCCGTTCGCCGTCGCTGCCGATCGACAGGATGGAATTGTCGAACTCGAACCCCGACTGGTCGCCAAGGTAGAGCGCGGGATGGGCGTTGAAGATCTGCAGCCCGGTCAAGAGAAGGAAGAACAGGCAGACCGCCCAGGCCCAGTGCGTCAGGCGCGTCAGCAGGCGCTGGCGGTAGATGAGCGGTCCCTTGGGTCCGTTGCGTGGCATGATGATCCCCTTGCTGCAACCTGTCGGGCGAAGCTACGCACCGGGCGCGGGAAAAGTTGCAGCGGCTTGGTTGCCGATACCTGCGGGCGCGGCTAGCTTGCGGCCATGTTCCGACTGCCCCTGACCGACCCTGACCGCGACTATGCCCCGATTGCGGATTTCGCGGAACCGGCGCGTGCGCGCGCCGAGCTCTGGCGGCTTGCCGCAGGGGCGGTGCTGGCGGTTGCGGTCTATCTGGGCACCGTGTCGATGGTGGTCGGCCTTGTCCTTGGCGGGCTTGACCCGATCTCGGCCGGGGTGGTGCTGGAGAACTTCGCCAGCGGGCGGACCGAGGCGGGGATGACCGCCCTGCTGCTGAGTTTCCTGCCGATGGCGCTGGGCATCTTTGCCGCGGCGCGGCTGCTGCACGGACGCGGGCCCTGGAGCCTGTTCGGGCCGAAGGCGCGGGTGCAGCGCGACTTCCTGCGTGTTGCGCTGCCGCTGGTGGCGCTGGGGGTCGTGCTGCTGCCGCTGTCGGCGGCATCGGGGGACGTGGGCCGCCACATGGGGTTCCTCGATCAGGTGATCTGGTATCCGCTGGCGCTGCCCGCGCTGCTGATCCAGACCGGGGCCGAGGAGGTCGCCTTTCGCGGCTACCTGATGCAGCAGCTGGCGGCGCGGTTCCGGGCGCGGGTGGTCTGGATGGTGCTGCCTGCGCTGGTGTTCGGCTGGCTGCACCTGGACGCGGGAACCTTTGGCCCGAACGCCCTTGCCGTCGCGCTCTGGGCCCTCGTCTTCGGCCTGCTGGCGGCCGACCTGACCGCGCGGACGGGGTCGCTGGGGGCGGCCATCGGCTTTCATTTCGGCACGAACTTCAGCGCGCTGTTCCTGACCGGGCTTTATGGAAACCTCGACGGGCTGGCGCTGTTCAACCTTGTGGTCGATCCGTCCGATACCGGGGCGCTGCTGCCTTATCTCGCGGCAGACCTTGTCTTCATCCTCGTGGCCTGGCTCTTGGCGCGGGTGATGTTGCGGGTCTGAGGCATGGCTCGGATTGCATTTGGACCCCGGCGCAGCTATCTCGGGGCCTGACACGGCCATTCGGCCCCGAACCTTCGAGGCAGCCGCCGATGAACTGGATCACCAATTACGTCCGGCCCAAGATCAATTCGCTGTTCTCGCGCCGCGAGGTGCCCGAGAACCTCTGGACCAAGTGCCCCGAGTGCGGGACGATGCTGTTCCACCGGGAACTTGCCGACAACCTGAACGTCTGCTCGAACTGCGATCACCACATGGCGATCACGCCGCGGGAACGCTTTGCCGCGCTGTTCGACGGCGGCGTGTTCGGCGAGGTGAAGGTGCCCGAGCCGGTCGTCGATCCGCTGCATTTCCGCGACCAGAAGAAGTACCCCGACCGGCTGAAGGCCGCGCAAAAGGAAACCGGCGCCAAGGATGCGATGCTGGTGGCCGAGGGCGAGATCGGGCGAACGCCGGTCGTAGCGACCGCGCAGGACTTCAGCTTCATGGGCGGGTCCATGGGCATGTATGTGGGCAACGCCATCATCGCGGCGGCCGAGCGCGCGGTGAAGCTGAAGCGCCCGCTGATCCTGTTTTCGGCGGCCGGTGGCGCGCGGATGCAGGAGGGGATCCTGAGCCTGATGCAGATGCCGCGCACCACGGTCGCGGTGCAGATGGTGAAGGAGGCAGGCCTGCCCTACATCGTCGTGCTGACCCACCCGACCACGGGCGGCGTCACCGCCAGCTATGCCATGCTGGGCGACGTGCAGATCGCCGAGCCCAATGCGCTGATCTGCTTTGCGGGACCGCGCGTCATCGAACAGACGATCCGCGAAAAGCTGCCCGAAGGCTTCCAGCGGGCGGAATACCTGCTGGACCACGGGATGCTCGACCGGGTGACGCACCGCAAGAAGCTGCGCGACGAACTGATCACGATCACCCGCCTGCTGATGCGGCAGTCGCCCGCGATCAAGGGCGACCTGCCCAGGCCCGACGCCGTCGCGGCGAAGTAAGGCCCATGGGCGGCGATCCTTCCGACATCATCCTGCACAGGATGATGGGGCTTCACCCCAAGATCATCGACCTGACGCTGGACCGGGTCTGGCGGCTTCTGGAACGTCTCGGCCACCCCGAGCGCGACCTGCCGCCGGTGATCCATATTGCCGGGACGAACGGCAAGGGTTCGACCCAGGCGATGATCCGGGCGGGGCTGGAGGCCGCGGGCAAGACGGTGCACGCCTATACCTCGCCGCACCTCGCGCGGTTCCACGAACGGATCCGGCTGGCGGGAGAGCTGATTTCCGAACGCTACCTGTCGGAGGTGCTGGAGGAATGCGAGGC
>JBJOQI010000218.1:0-4193 GCA_046050045.1 Pseudomonadota bacterium
GCCGGGATGTTGCCGCGCAGGAAGGCCTCGGCCTTGTCGAACTCCTTCAGCGAGACATACCAGCGCACCAGCGCGTCGGCGACGCCCGGATCGTCGGGGAACTGGCGCACCATCGAGATCAGGCCGGCCTCGACCCCGGCATTGTCGCCCTTGGCCGCCAGCGTCGACAGGCGCAGGCCGAACAGCGCGCGGTCATCGGGCGTCGCGGCCAGCGCCGCGTCGATACCGGCAAGTGCCGCGTCATAGTCGTTGCGCAAGAGCGCCTCGTCGATCACCACGCCCGAGAGCAGGCGGTTGGTCGGCAGCGTGGCCAGCAGGGCCTTCGCGGCGTCGCTGGCCGCCGTCATTCCGGCATCGTCGCCGTCTTCCTTGGCCTGGCCATAGTCGAGCACGATCTTCACCGCCCGGGATTCCGGATCGTTCGGGTCGATGGCGAGGGCCGCGGTGACAAACCGCTCGGTCTCGGACAGATCGCCCGAGGTCGCGGCGATCTCGGCCAGCGAACGGTTCGCGTCGAGATCGGTCGGGTATTGTTCGGCCAGACGCAGATACTGGGCATAGGCCTCGCGCATGTTGCCGCGGCTGACCTCGGCCTCGGCATAGAGGCGGCGCGCTTCCTTGTGCTGGCCGTTCAGCTTGAAGACGTTCCGGAACTCGACCAGAGCGCGGTCGATGTCGCCGGCGGCCATCAGGGCGGCTCCATTCTGGAAGTGCTTTTCAGCGCGTTCCTCGGCCGAGTCGCAGGCTGCAAGCGACAGGACGGTCAGACACAGGGCAAGGGCCGATGCCGTTCGGCGGAGCGAAGCGATTCGCGAAACTGTCATTTCGATCCGTCAGCTGGGGGTGCGTGGGTGTGCAAGACTAGCACATAACAGGCGACAGCGCCCGTTCAAGGACTGCCGTGCCCGATCGCCGCGTAGGGGTTCAGTAGCCGGTGCCGCGCAGGACGACGAACAGTGTCCGCAGGATCAGACCCGTATCGCCAAGGAAGGTGACACGCTGGTCGTACTGGCGGTCGAATTCGGCGCGCTGGGCAAAGCTGCTTTCGTTGCGCACCGAGACCTGCCACGGGCCCGTCAGGCCGGGGCGCAGGGCGTAATAGGCCAGGCCATGATACCGCGCCCGCTGGGCCGGCATCATCGGCCGCGGACCGACGATCGACATGTCGCCGATCAGCACGTTCCACAGCTGCGGCAGCTCGTCCAGCGAGGTCTTGCGCAGGAAGCGGCCGAACCGCGTGATTCTGGGGTCGTTCTTCAGCTTTTGCGTCGATTCCCACTCGCGCCGGGCCTCGGGGTTCTCGGCCAGGTAGCGTTCAAGCTGGGCATCGGCGTTCGGAACCATCGTCCGCAGCTTCAGCATCCGGAACTCGCGGCCATGACGGCCGACGCGGGGGCTGGAATAGAAGGGCTTGTATCCGTCGCGGGCCACGAAGGCCGCCAGCAGAAGGATCACCGGCAGGACAACGACCGAGGTGGCAAGGATGAACAGGAGGTCGAAGGCGCGCTTGAAAAGATTGCGATAAAGACCCGGCCGCTTCGGTACGGACACGTACCCGAGCGGGGCGCTGGAGAGAGAGAAATCTTCCGAAAGATCGTTAAGATGAACAGTCATACGCCGAACTCCGAGGCAACACGCACGTTACACCACCAATTCACTTCAGAGAGTCCGCAAGCCTGCGACTCCCTCAAGCACACCCATGCCCCACACCGGAGGGACTCTTACCATGCACATCCGCACCTGGTAACCGACAATTTGAAGAACCTCCGGAATCGAGAGGAATCTCCGTGGTTTCCCAGCCGTTTCCCGCCCATAGATTAGGCTACGACTGACGCCGCGTCAGCGGAGGGTTTCCGGACTGTGAGCAAGCCCAACCCGCAGGTTAGATTGTCGCCGAAATCGATCCAATCCGGCACATGGCGCGGTGACGCAGGGGCGAATCGAAGGTAGGAGAGCCTCAGGCGGATCACACCGGATCGCGGTCACGAAGTTGACACTCTCATGTGTCGATTTACCGCGTGAAGTCGGGACGCCAAAACTGTACTAGTACACGTTGTCCGGCTTGCTGACGACCGGACCGGAATGGGTAGTGAATGAACAAGGTGGTTGATCCAGCCAGGGACAATTCAACCGACGTCGGATTCTACATGGATTTCTTCGGGTTTGCCGAGCGTCCCTTCACGCTGGTTCCCGACCCGGATTTCCTGTTCTGGTCCGCGCAGCACCGCCGTGCCTATTCGGTGCTGGAATTCGGGATTCTCTCGCGCGCGCCCATCACTCTGGTGACCGGGGGCGTCGGCTGCGGCAAGACCACGCTTCTGCGCGAGCTTCTGCGGCAGTTCGAGGACCGCATCACCGTCGGCCTGATCTCGAACGCGCAGGGCGGGCGGGGCGAGCTGATCCAGTGGGTGCTGAACTCGCTTGGCGTGCGCTTCGATGCAAGCCTGGGCTACGTGCAGCAGTTCCAGCTGTTGCAGGATTTCCTGATCGGCGAATACGCGGCCGGCCGCCGTGTCGTGCTGATCTTTGACGAGGCGCAGAACCTGTCGCGCGAAAGCCTCGAAGAACTGCGGATGCTGACCAACATCAACTCGGGCAAGGACGAGATCATCCAGCTTGTGCTGGTCGGCCAGCCCGAGCTGCGCGAGATGGTGCTGAACCCCTCGCTGCGCCAGCTGGCCCAGCGGATCGCGGCAAGCTTCCATCTGCAGCCGCTCGACGCCAAGGCCGTGCACGAGATGATCGTCTATCGCCTGAAGGCCGCCGGCGGCACCGGGCAGGAAATCACCGAACCCGCCGCCCAGCGGATCTTTCAGGTCACCTACGGCGTGCCGCGGCTGGTGAACCAGCTGTGCGACATGTCGCTGCTCTATGCCTGGAGCATGGACAACCATCACGTGGACGAAAAGGTCGTGCAGGCGGTCCTGGACGACGGCGTGTTCTTTGCCGCCCAGATCGCAGCCGAAGAAGAGAAGACGAGATGAATATCGATTTCAAATACTACTTTGCCGTCTTCCTGCGGCGCATCCACATTTTCGTGCTGATCTCGGCGATCGTGTCGGCGGCCTCGATTGCCGCGGCCTTCCTTCTGCCGGCAACCTATGGCGCGTCGACGGTACTGCTGGTCGAAGCGCCGCAGATCCCGGGCGCGATGGCGGTGCCCACGGTGCAGCTTGGCCCGATGGAGACGCTGCAGGTCATCGAGCAGCGGCTGATGACCCGCGCGAACCTGATCGACATTGCCAAGCGGATGAAGGCCTTCCCCGACATCGAGAAGATGACGCCCGACGACATCGTGCAGCGGATGCGCGACAGCACGCTGATCCAGAAGCGCGCCGGCCAGAACCAGGCGACGGTGATGCAGATCAACTTCCAGGCCTCGCGCGCCGATGTGACGGCAGCGGTCGTGAACGAATACGTGACGCTGATCCTGCGCGAGAACGTGACGATCCGGACCGAGCGGGCCGGCCAGACGCTGGAGTTCTTCGAGCAGGAGGTCGACCGGCTGGGTGTGGCGCTGGACGAGATGAGCCAGAAGATCCTCGACTTCCAGAACGCCAACAAGGATGCGCTGCCCAATACGCTGCAGTTCCGCCTGAACCAGCAGACCGGCATCCAGCAGCAGATGACGCAGATCGACCAGAACGTGGCGAACCTGAAGGACCAGAAAGAGCGGCTGATCCAGGTCTTCCAGAGCACGGGTCAGGTCAGCACCTCGGGCAACGTCCAGCAGACGCCCGACCAGATCAAGCTGGCGCAGCTGCAGGACCAGCTGAGCCAGGCGCTGGCCGTCTTTGCGCCGACCAACCCCAAGGTCAGGATGCTGCAGGCCCAGGTCGCGCAGCAGGAATCGGTGGTGCGGTCGCAGCTGGCAGTCGCCGCCCCCGCGCAGGACAGCAACCCGGCGCAGTCGATGCTGGACATCCAGGTGGCCGACATCGATTCGCAGATCGCGGTGCTGATGGACCAGCGCGCCAAGCTGGAAACCCAGCTGGCCGACCTGACCGCCTCGATCGACCTGACGGCCGGCAACCAGATCACGCTTGATGCGCTGACCCGCGACTACCAGAACATCCAGGGCCAGTACAACAACGCCACGCAGCGCCTGGCGCAGGCCGCGACCGGCGAAAGGATCGAACTTCTGTCGAAGGGCGAACGCATCACCGTGGTTGACGCGGCGACGGTGCCGAACC
>JBJOQI010000219.1:0-2640 GCA_046050045.1 Pseudomonadota bacterium
GGGTGGGACAGATCATCACCTTCGGCGCGCTTCTGTCGAAGGCCGCCGTCCGCGATGTGGGCCGCGTGTTGCAGATGCCCTATGGCCAGGTAGACCGGCTGTCGAAGCTGATCCCGGTCGAAGGGGTGAAGCCGGTCAGCATCGAAAAGGCGCTGGCCGACGAGCCGCGCCTGCGCGAGCTCAAGCGGTCCGAAGAGGTCGTGGCGCGGCTGCTGGACTATGCGCAGAAGATCGAGGGGCTATTGCGCAACGCCTCGACCCATGCGGCGGGCGTGGTGATCGGCGACCGGCCGCTCGACCGGCTGGTGCCGCTTTATCAGGATCCGCGGTCGGACATGCCGGCCACCCAGTTCAACATGAAGTGGGTCGAGGCGGCGGGTCTGGTGAAGTTCGACTTCCTCGGCCTGAAGACGCTGACCGTGATCCAGAATGCGGTCGAGCTGATCGGGCGCGGCGGGCGCGACCTGACGCGGGCGGCGGACGGGACGAAGCTTTACGAGGCGGCACCGGGCTACGAGACCGACATCGGGCAGATCCCGCTTGACGATGCGAAGACCTACGAGCTTTACGCCGCCGCCCGCACCGTCGCGGTGTTCCAGGTGGAAAGCTCGGGCATGATGGACGCGCTCAGGCGCATGAAGCCCACCTGCATCGAGGATATCGTGGCGCTGGTGGCGCTGTACCGCCCCGGCCCGATGGAGAACATCCCGGTCTATTGCGAGGTCAAGAACGGCCTGCGCGACCTTGAATCGATCCATCCGACCATCGACCACATCCTGGCCGAGACGCAGGGCATCATCGTCTATCAGGAACAGGTGATGCAGATCGCGCAGGTCATGGCGGGCTACAGCCTTGGCGGCGCCGACCTGCTGCGCCGCGCGATGGGCAAGAAGATCCCCGAGGAAATGGCCAAGGAACGCCCGAAGTTCATCGAAGGCGCCAAGGCCACCCACAGCATCCCGGAAAAGAAGGCGGGCGAGGTCTTTGACCTGCTGGAGAAGTTCGCCAACTACGGCTTCAACAAGTCGCACGCCGCCGCCTATGCCGTGGTCAGCTACCAGACCGCCTGGCTGAAGGCGAACCACCCGGTCGAGTTCATGGCTGCGGTGATGAACTGCGACATCCACCTGACCGACAAGCTGTCGATCTACGCCGAGGAGGTGCGCCGGGGCCTGGGGCTCGGGATCGTGCCGCCCTGCGTCAACCGGTCCGAGGCCACGTTCAGCGTGGCCGAAGGGCAGGTGGTCTATGCGCTGGGCGCGCTGAAGAACGTGGGCGTGGACGCCATGCGCCTGATCGTCGAGGCGCGGGGGGCCAGGCCCTTCGTCAACCTCTTCGACTTTGCCCGCCGGGTGGACCTGAAGCGGTTGGGCAAGCGGCCGCTGGAGATGCTGGCCCGCGCCGGGGCCTTCGACGTGCTCGACCAGAACCGCCGCCGGGTGTTCGAGGCGCTGGATGCGCTGGTGGGCTATTCCGCGGCGGTGCACGAGGCGGCGGCCTCGTCGCAGGTCTCGCTTTTCGGCGAGGCGGGCGATGACCTGCCGGAGCCGCGCCTGCCGCCGGTGCAGGACTGGATGCCTTCGGACCGGCTGGCGCAGGAACATCAGGCGGTGGGCTTCTACCTGTCGGGGCACCCGCTGGACGACTACATGGGGGCGCTGAAACGCAAGGGCCTGACGACGCTGGCCGAGATGCAGCGCCAGTTCGAGCGGGCGGGCATGGGCGTGGGGCGCGTGGGGGTGCTGGTCTCGGGTCTGCAGGAACGCAAGTCGGCCAAGGGCACGCGCTTCTTCCGGATGGATATCTCGGACCCGACCGGACAGGTCAGTGGCATGGCGCTTTTCCCCGAGGATTTCGATGCCGTCCGCAAGGTCTTCGACCTGACCAACCAGGTGATCCTGACGCTGGAGGTGCGCGGCACCGAAGGCCAGTTCGACCCGGTTGCCCGTTCGGCCGCGCCGATGGAGGCGGTAGTGGCCGATGCCGGGGCCGCAGGCCTGCGCATCCATGTGGCCGAGGCGCAGGCGATCCAGTCCGTCCGCGCGCTGCTGGACCGGATGGCGGCCGAGCTGAAGAAGTCTGCCAGGGGTCCGGTGCAGTTCTGCGTCGCCGACCCCGCGACCGGGGTGGAATACGACATCGACACCGGGCAGGACTTTCCGCTGACCCCGCAGATCCGGGGCGCGATCAAGGCGATGGGCGGCGTGGTGCTGGTGGAAGAGGTCTGAAGGGTCAGATCCAGCGCGACCCGATCCGCGCCACCGTCACCGCCATCACGATGCGCAGGACATGGTGCGCCGTCACGTAGAGCGGGCTCATGTTCAGGCTGAGCGCGACGAGCCCCATCTCGACCAGGCCGCCGGGCGCAAAGGCAAGGAACAGGGCCGAGGCGGGTTCACCCACCGCCCCGTGCAGCGATAGCGCGATGCCAAAGGCAACCGTGCAGGTGATGGCGACATTCAGCGCCGCCAGCGCCAGCCCGCGCCGGAAGGCCCCTCGCGGCAGGCCCGAGAAGCGCACGCCGAGCGAGGTGCCGATGACGACCTGCGCCGCCCAGACCAGCCAGACGGGGGGCGCGCCC
Organism: Pseudomonadota bacterium; assembly: GCA_046050045.1. Lineage (GTDB taxonomy): Bacteria > Pseudomonadota > Alphaproteobacteria > Rhodobacterales > Rhodobacteraceae > JAOADN01. The sequence continues at coordinate 2,582 of JBJOQI010000219.1, forward strand.
TGCACCAGACCCGCCACATGCGCGGCCCCGGACAGAAGGATCGGGCCGGTGACATGGCC
>JBJOQI010000220.1:0-5738 GCA_046050045.1 Pseudomonadota bacterium
TGCCATAGGCCGCCGTCTCGTAGGCCTTGAACTCGTCGGGCGTCACGAAGCGGTCGACGCGGTGGTGCTTCGGTGTCGGTTGCAGGTATTGCCCGATGGTCAGGAAATCGACCTCGGCCGAGCGCATGTCGTCCATGACCTGAAGCACCGACTGCCGGTCCTCGCCCAGACCGACCATGATGCCCGACTTGGTGAACATCGCCGGGTCAAGCTCCTTGACCCGTTGCAGCAGGCGCAGCGAATGGAAATACCGCGCGCCGGGCCGCACCTCGGGGTAAAGCCCCGGCACGGTTTCAAGGTTGTGGTTGAAGACATCCGGCCGCGCCGCCACCACGGTTTCCAGCGCATCCGGCCCGCAGCGCAGGAAGTCGGGCACCAGAACCTCGATCGTCGTGTCCGGGCTGCGATGCCGGATCGCGCGGATCGTCTGGGCGAAATGCTCGGCCCCGCCATCGGCCAGATCGTCGCGGTCGACGCTGGTGACGACGACATGGTGCAGGCCCAGCGTCTGGACGGCATGGGCAACCCTACCCGGCTCGAAGGTATCAAGGGTCTGCGGCTTGCCGGTCGCCACGTTGCAGAAGGTGCAGCCGCGCGTGCAGATCTCGCCCATGATCATCATGGTGGCGTGACCCTGGCTCCAGCACTCGCCGACGTTGGGGCAGCCCGCTTCCTCGCAGACGGTGACCAGCTTGTTGGCCTTCAGGATGTCGCGCGTCTGCTTGTAGCCCTCGGATGTCGGGGCCTTGACGCGGATCCAGTCCGGCTTCTTCGGCTGAGCCTGATCGGGCCGGTGGGCCTTTTCCGGGTGGCGCTGGTCGGGAACCTTGAGATCGCGCAACGTAAATTCCCCCTCACGGAAAGCTGATTGTCACATAGACTTTGCCGCACCCGTTGACAACGAAACCCTGCGCACCGTCACCGGGAACCAGCCTTGCAGCGCGCGCAGGGATCACAAAGTCAGGCGGGCCAACCGCCATTGTTCAAGTATTCAGACAGAGGGAACGCGAATGTCCAAGAAACTGATAGCCGAGGTCATCGGCACTTTCATCCTCGTCTTCTTCGGCTGCGGCTCTGCCGTGCTCGCCGGGGCGGACATCGGCCTCACCGGAATTTCACTCGCCTTCGGCCTTGCCATCGTGGCGGCGGCTTATGGGCTTGGCGCCATCTCGGGCGCGCACCTGAACCCCGCCGTCTCGCTCGGTGCCGTCGCCGCAGGCCGGATGAGCGTCGGTGACTTCATCGGCTATGCAATCGCGCAGATCGCGGGCGCGATCCTTGGCGCGCTCGTGCTGATGCTGGTGGCCTCGGGCAAGGCCGACTATTCGGTCGCCACCAACGGCCTTGGCCAGAACGGCTACGGTCCGGGTTACCTCGGCGAATACAGCCTGACCGCCGCCCTGATCTTCGAGTTCGTGATGACCTTCCTGTTCGTGACCGTCATCCTTGGCGCTACCCACGGCTCGGCCCCGGCGGGCTTTGCGGGCCTGGCCATCGGCCTGACGCTGGCGGCCATCCACCTTGTCGGGATCAACGTGACCGGCGTTTCGGTGAACCCCGCGCGCTCGATCGGGCCGGCGCTCTTCGTCGGCGGCACGGCGATCGCGCAGCTCTGGGTCTTCATCGTCGCCCCGCTGGCCGGCGGCCTTGTCGCGGGCCTCGTGCATGCCGCAGGTCTGACCCGCGCCGACGACTGATCCTCAGACCAGCCTGCGGGCGTGGGCCAGAAGGTCCGCGCCCGCCTCGGTCAGGATCCGCGCCAGATCGGCAAACCAGCCCGCATCAGACGCGCTTTCCCGCCGTACCAGCCGTACGTCGCGCGCGGGCTCGGGCGCGGCAAACCGGACCAGCCGCATCTCAGCCGCTGCCGCTGTCTCGGTCCGCACTGCAAGTTCCGGCAGAAAGGTCAGCCCGAACCCTTCGGCCACCAACCCGCACAGAGTCGACAGCGACGAGGCCCCGAGGTCCACTCGTGTCTGCCGCCGGTCCAGCGCACAGACCTCCAGCGCCTGGTCGGCCAGACAGTGCCCTTCGTCCAGCAACAGAAGCTCGTCCGGGTCGATCGCCTTGGGCCGTAGCGCCTCGCGTCCCGCGCCAAGTGCCGCCAGCCGCGCCCCGGACCCCGCCAGCAGGAAGCGGTCCTGAAACAGCACCTCGGCCACCGTTCCGCGCCCGGCCGCCGGGGACGCAATGACGACTGCGTCCAACGTGCCTTCGTCCAGCCCCTTCAGCAGCACCTCGGTCTGCGCCTCGCGCACGCGTATGTCGCGCGTCAGGTCCGCCGCCCGCAGCCGGGTCAGCGCGACCGGTAACAGATAGGGCGCCACCGTCGGGATCACGCCCAGATTGAGCCGCCCTCCCAACCCGTGCCGTCGCGCCGCGGCCTCCAGTTCGCGCATTTCGGACAGGACGCGCGAAGCATGGGCCAGCACCTCGCGTCCGGCCCGTGTCAGACGCACGTCCCGCGGGCGCCTCTCGAACAGCGCCACGCCCAATGTGGCCTCCATCTCCTTGATCTGCATGGACAAGGCCGGCTGTGTCACGTGCACCACCGCAGCGGCCAGTCCGAAACTGCGCGTCTCGGCCAGCGCCATGAAATAGGTCAGTTGCCGGAATGTCGTTCCCATAAGCCCTGCTTATCGTTTGCCCAAGTATTTGAGATTTCCATTTATCGCGCGGCCGCGTCATAGTCACGCGACCCCGACACGCCGCGACATGATCGCCTGCGTTGTCATGGATCAGTGCGGAACACCCACGAAAGTGTATGTGCCAGGGACCAGCCCCTCGCATGCCAGGTTGAAGGAGACAGATCATGGACGGAAACGACACGGGCAAATGCCCGGTGATGCACGGCAGCTCGAACCCCGCCGCCCTGCGCGGACGCGCCAACCGCGACTGGTGGCCGAATGCCCTGAACCTGTCGGTCCTGCACCAGCACAGCCCCGCGTCCAATCCGCTCGGGGAGGCCTTCGACTATGGGGCAGAGTTTCAGAAGCTCGACCTTGTTGCCGTCAAGGCCGACATCTACGCGCTGATGCGCCAGTCGCAGGACTGGTGGCCCGCCGACTGGGGCCACTACGGCCCCCTGTTCATCCGCATGGCCTGGCACAGCGCCGGCACCTACCGCACCGGCGACGGGCGCGGCGGCTCGTCCTCGGGCGGGCAGCGGTTCGCGCCGCTGAACAGCTGGCCCGACAACGGCAACCTCGACAAGGCGCGTCGCCTGCTGTGGCCGGTGAAGCAGAAGCACGGCAACCGGCTCAGCTGGGCCGACCTGATGATCCTTGCCGGTAACTGCGCCCTCGAATCGATGGGCTTCAAGACCTTCGGCTTCGGCGGCGGCCGCGCCGACACCTGGGAACCCGAGGAAGACATCTACTGGGGCCCCGAAGGCGAATGGCTCGCCACCTCGGACAAGCCCGCCGGCCGCTATTCGGGTGAACGTGACCTCGCCAACCCGCTGGCCGCGGTGCAGATGGGCCTGATCTACGTGAACCCCGAAGGCCCCGACGGAAACCCCGACCCGGTCGCCTCGGGTCGCGACATCCGCGAAACCTTCGGCCGCATGGCGATGAACGACGAGGAAACCGTGGCGCTGGTCGCGGGCGGCCATACCTTCGGCAAGGCCCATGGCAACGGCCCCGCCTCCGCAGTAGGCCCCGAGCCTGAAGGCGCACCGATGGAGGCGATGGGCCTTGGCTGGCTGTCGACCTACGGCACGGGCAAGGGCCACGACACCATCACCAGCGGCATCGAGGGCGCCTGGAAGCCCAATCCCACGACCTGGGACATGGGCTATTTCGACATGCTTTTCGGCTACGAATGGGATCTCGTCCGCTCGCCCGCCGGGGCCAAGCAGTGGCAGGCCCGCGACGTGCGGCCGGAACACATGATCCCCGACGCGCATGATCCGTCGAAAAAGTACGCGCCGATGATGACGACCGCCGACCTCGCCATGCGGTTCGACCCGGTCTATGGCCCGATCTCGCAGCGCTTCCACAAGGATCCTGCCGCCTTTGCCGATGCCTTCGCCCGCGCCTGGTTCAAGCTCACGCACCGCGACATGGGGCCGAAGGTGCGTTACCTCGGGCCCGAGGTGCCGGCCGAAGACCTGATCTGGCAGGACCCGATCCCCGCCGTGGATCATCCGCTGGTCGATGCCGCCGATGTTGCTGCACTCAAGGCCAAGGTTCTGGCCTCGGGCCTGACCGCGACCCAGCTTGTCAAGGCGGCCTGGGCCTCGGCCTCGACCTTCCGCAATTCCGACAAGCGCGGCGGCGCGAACGGCGCGCGCATCCGCCTCGCCCCGCAGAAGGACTGGGAAGCGAACGACCCGGCGGACCTGTCGCGGGTGCTCGCGGTGCTCGATGGCATCCGCGGCGCGTTCAACGCAAGCGCCACGGGCGGCCGCAAGATCTCGCTGGCAGACATGATCGTGCTGGCCGGATGCGCCGGTGTCGAAGCCGCGGCCAAGGCGGGCGGGTACGAGGTGTCCGTGCCCTTCACCCCCGGCCGCATGGACGCGACCGAGGATCAGACCGACGCCGACAGCTTTGCGCCGCTCGAGCCCGAGGCGGACGGTTTCCGCAACTACCTCAAGCGTCCGCTTTCGGTCGCGCCCGAGTTCATGCTGGTGGACAAGGCGCAGCTTCTGTCGCTGACCGCGCCCGAGATGACCGTTCTCGTCGGCGGCCTGCGCGCCATCGGCGCAACGGTCGGCGGATCGCGGCATGGCATCCTGACGACCCGCCCCGGTGCGCTGACGAACGATTTCTTCGTCAACCTCACCGATATCGGCACCGTCTGGGCCCCGGCGCAGGGCATGACCTACGAAGGCCGCGACCGCAAGACCGGCGCGGTCAAGTGGACCGCCACCCGCGTCGACCTCGCGTTCGGCTCGAACTCGCAACTGCGCGCGCTGGCCGAGGTCTACGCCCAGGCCGACGCGCCCGCGAAGTTCGTGGCCGATTTCGTTGCCGCCTGGACCAAGGTGATGAACCTCGACCGGTTCGACCTAGCCTGATCGGTTCAGGCACCGCACCCGCCCCAGGGGCGCTTCCCTCCCCCCTCGCGGGGGAGGGAGAGGGAGGGGGCCTCCCCCTCCCGCTTCCCGGGCCCTAGCCTGCGACCGCGGACAGGTCGAAGTCGGCAAAGACCGGGTAATGGTCGGTAGGCCAGCGCCCCTCAAACTTCTGCCGCAACACCACCGGCCCCGCCACCGGTCCGGGCGCATTGGCCCAGCCGATATGGTCGATTGCGCCGAAGAGGTTCAGCCCTGCATTGAAATGATAGGTCGAGCCGCGCACCCGCGCAAAGTCCAGGCCTGTCTCGGCCAGCACCCGCATTGTCCGCGCCCCTGCCCGCGCGTTGGTATCGCCCAGCAGGAACACCGGCCCGCCCACGGCCACGACCGGAGCCATTCGGTCCCGCACCAGCGCCGCGGACTTCAGCCGGTTCGACCGGCTCTTGTATTCGAAGTGCAGGTTGAAGACGGTGATCGCCTTTCCCCCGTCCAAGGGCGAAAGCCGTGCCCAACTGGCGAAGGCGGGCCATGACCCGTTGAAGGTGCGCGAATAGATCACCTCGGGCGTGTCGGAAAAGAAGAACCAGCCCTGATCCTCGACTCGGAACCGGTCCTTGCGATAGAAGATCGGCTGCGTCGACGGGAATTCACGCCAGTCGCCGATGGCCGCGGCGGCGTAGGTCGGGTTCTGCTCCAGCAGAAACTGCCGCGCCAG
>JBJOQI010000221.1:0-4503 GCA_046050045.1 Pseudomonadota bacterium
TGGGCGCCAAGCAGGGCCGCTTCGGTTTCCAGCCGTTTCAGCAGTGCCGGTCCGAAGGGCTGGTGGTCGTCAAGCGCCTCGGCCCGCACGATCTCGGCCCCGAGACCGCGCAGGGTGGCGAAGAACTTCTCGGGGTAGCCGATCCCGGCAAAGGCCATGGCCCGCAGACCCGACCAGTCCATCCCGGTCTGCAGGGGGGCAAGCTCCCCTCTCGCCACCGGCACCGGGATCTCGCGGCCCCAGGTTGCGGCAAAACGGTCCTGATCGGGTGCCGCGCCCAGCGACAGCACCAGATCGGCCCGCGCCATCCCCGCCGCCACCGGCTCGCGCAGCGGCCCGGCCGGCAGGCACAGCCCGTTGCCGAAGCCGCGCGCGGCATCGACCACCAGGATCGACAGGTCCTTTGCCACCTCGGGGTTCTGGAACCCGTCGTCGAGCAGGATGACCCCGGCCCCGGCGGCGACGGCAGCCTCGACCCCGGCGCGGCGGTCCCGGGCAACCCAGGTCGGCGCGAAGGCTGCAAGCAGCAAGGGCTCGTCCCCGGTCGCTGCGGCATCATGGGTCAGCGGGTCGACCCGTACCGGCCCGGCCAGCGACCCGCCATAGCCGCGGCTGACGACATGCGGGGCCAGACCCCGCGCCGCCAGCCGTTCGGCCATCGCGATGGCGGTCGGCGTCTTGCCCGTGCCGCCCGCGTTCAGGTTGCCGATGCAGATCACCGGCACCGGCGCGCGCCAGCCGGGCCCCCGGGCCAGCCGCCGCGCCGTGGCCCGGGCATAGAGCCGCCCGAGCGGCGCCAGAAGCCGCGCCTGCCAGCCGGGAGACTGCAGCGGGGCAAACCAGAAGCCGGGCGGGCGCATCACGCCGTCCCTTTCGCAGCCAGCGCCAGCCGCGCGGCGGCCTCTGCCACCGTATGGGCGGCCTCGGTTCCGCCCGAGACCGCGCCCCAGGCGTTGTGGGCCAGCAGTGCCGCGCGGTCCGGCGCGATCAGGTCGGCCACCGCCTCGGACAGGGCCTGCGGCGAGCGCACCAGCCGCAGGGCCCGCGCATCCGAGAGCCGCGCATGGTTGTCGGCCTGCGGCCCGGCCTTCGGACCGCAGATGATCGCCGAGCCAAGCGCCGCCGGTTCCAGCAGGCTGCGCAGCGGTGCCTTTCCAAGCAGGCTGCCGCCCATGAAGGTCACCGGAGCCAGCCGGTACCAGAGGCCTTCCTCGCCCTCGGTGTCGGCGATCAGGACCTGAACGTCCTCGGTCACCTCGTCGTCATGGCTGCGCTGCGCGGCGACCAGCCCCATGTCGGTGCAGCGCAGGGCCACCTCGGCCGCCTGTTCGGGGTCTTCCGGCACCAGGATGAGGATCAGCCGATGCGCCAGCCGCTGGGCATGGTTCTGCGCGGCAAGCACGGCGTCGACCTCGGCCAGAGGGCAGCCCGCCGCACACCAGACCGGCCGGGTTCCGATCATCCCGGCCATCGCCTCGCGCTCGGCCTCGTTGCAGCCAAGCGGGTCCGACGTCCGCTCGATCCGGCCCGAGATCTGCACCCTGGCCTCCTGTCCCAGCAGGTCGCGGGCATAGAGCGCGGCATCGGCATCGGGCACGAAGATCTGCGCGGCACCTGCCAGCAGCGACCGCGCGACCCGGCGGGCAAGCATCCCCTCGCCACGCAGGCCGCGGAACCCCGCCAGGGTCACGGGCAGGCCGCGGTCGCCGAGTTCGGACAGGATCGCACCGGCCAGGCCGTCGCCTGCAAGGATCACGGCATCGGGCTGCCAATGCGCCACAAAGGCACGCGCCAGGGACGGCACATCGCCGGGATCGGCGTCGGCGATGCTGTCGGGCGGAAAGCCGGTCAGGTCCGGAGCCGTCAGTCCGGCAGCCGTGACCAGCAGAGTCATGTCGGGCCAGTCCTCGTCCAGCTGACCGGCCACAAGCTGCAGCGCGGCGATGTCCTCGGCCGACGCCGCCCGCAACCAGACCAGCCGCCCGGCGCGCCGGGCGGGACGCGCCACGCCGGGCACCATTGCTCCGCCCTTACCGGCCAGAAACAGGTGCAGCGCAAGGGACAGCGATCTGGGCATCAGCGGGGCTTCAGGCGCCAAGCTCCTCGGTCGGACCGCTTGGCGTCTCTTCGTCGCGCAGACGGTGCAGGTGGGCGATGAAGTAACGCATGTGCGCGTCGTCCACGGTGCGCTGCGCCTCGGCCTTCCAGGCGGCCTTGGCGCTGTCGTAGTCGGGGAACACCCCGACCACGTGAATCTTCGATACGTCCTTGAAGACCGTCTTGGTGGGCGAGACGAGCTCGCCGCCGAACACGAGGTGAAGGCGCTGCGTCATGGCGGCTCCGCTGGCTGGTTTCCTGCGCGCGACCCTAAGCGATGGGCCGCGCGGCCTCAAGCTGCGGCGGCCGGCCTGCGGCGATCTGCGACCGCAGAAGCGCCAGCACCGCCCGGCCCGCCGGGGTCAGCTGCCGTCCGCGCCGCATCATCAGCCCGAAGGTCTCGACCTCGACCACCAGGTCCGAGGCAAGCCGCCGGATCCCGCCCGAGGCGCCGGAAAAGGCGCGCGCCACCGGCGCGGCGACGGGGGCGATGGCGTTGGTTTCTTGCACGAGGGCCAGAGTCAGCAGGAAGGACGAGGTGACAAAGGCATTGGGCGGCCGCGACAGTCCGCGCCGGGCCAGCGCTTCGGTCACCGTATCGCGCAGGATCGCCCCGTCCATCGGCAGCACCCAGCTGAAGTCCAGAAGCCGCGCCGCCGGAACCGGCTGTTCCCGCAGCAGGGGATGGCCCGCGCGCACCGCCAGATCGACCGGCTCGGGCGCGATCGGCTGCATCTCGATCAGGTCGGCATCGCCGGTGCCGGTCAGCCGGCCGAGCGCAATGTCGATCCGCCCGTCCATCAGGTGCGCGCAAAGCTGGTCCGAGGTCGCGACCTCGACCGCGATGGTGACGCCCGGCATCGACAACCGCGCGGCCCGCAGGATCGGCATCACGTGTTCGATCGCGGGCCCCGTCACCGATCCGATCCTGACCTCGCCCGACGGCGCGCGGTCCAGTTCCGCGATCTCGCGGCCGGCGTCGTCGATCTCCTGCAGCGCGCGCAGCGCCCGGCGCGCCAGCATCTGCCCGGCCTCGGTCAGCTCGACGCCGCGACCCGTGCGGTCATAGACCGGCTTGCCCACGATATGCTGCACCTCGGCCGCCAGACGCGATGCGGCGGGCTGGGTCAGGCCCAGGTCCTGCGCCGCGCGGCTGATCTGCCCCCAGCGTCCCAGCGCCGCCATCAGCCGCAGGTGCCCGATCTTCAGTCCGCGCGCCGACAGGCCGGGCCGGCCCGGTGGCAGAACGAGATCATCACGGCGGCGTGTCGGCATCCTGCCTCATGATATGTCGAGAACGGTATTTCGCTATCACGCAATAGCATTTGACGCGCATATCGCAAGCGGCAAGAGTGCAGCCGCCGTCCCGTTCCGGAGAGTGCGGGCGGGCGGTTCAAACCGGAAAGTCCGGCCGCAACGATCGGCCGCTTGGGAGGAAGACATGAAGTTTCTGACCGTCACGATGGCCGCTCTGGCCACGGTGTCGTCGTTCGCGCTGGCCCCGGCCTTTGCGCAGGACAAGGGCATGGTCGGCATTGCGATGCCGACGAAATCGTCGTCGCGCTGGATCTCGGACGGCGAGTCGATGGTGAAGGAGTTCGAGGCCGCAGGCTACGCTGCCGACCTGCAGTATGCCGAGGACGACATCCCCAACCAGCTCGCCCAGATCGAGAACATGATCACCAAGGGCGCCAAGGTGCTGGTGATCGCCGCAATCGACGGCACCACGCTGTCGAACGCGCTGGAAAACGCTGCTGCCGCGGGCATCAAGGTCGTGGCCTATGACCGCCTGATCCGCGACAGCGGCAACGTCGACTACTACACCACCTTCGACAACTTCCAGGTCGGCGTGCTGCAGGCGGAATCGCTGGTGCAGTGCCTGAAGGAACGCTTCCCCGACGCCAAGCCCTTCAACGTCGAGCTGTTCGGCGGCTCGCCGGACGACAACAACGCGTTCTTCTTCTACAACGGCGCGATGTCGGTTCTGCAGCCGATGATCGACTCGGGCGAGATCGCGATTCCGTCGGGCCAGATGGGCATGGACGTGGTCGGCACGCTGCGTTGGGACGGTGCTGTGGCACAGGCCCGTATGGATAACCTGTTGTCGGCCAACTATGGCGACAAGCAGCTGCATGGCGCGCTGTCGCCCTATGATGGGCTGTCGATTGGTATCCTGTCGTCGCTCAAGGGCGTCGGCTATGGCAGCGGCGACATGAAGATGCCGTATGTTTCGGGCCAGGACGCGGAAGTTCCCTCGGTGAAGTCGATGATTGCCGGCGAGCAGTACTCGACCATCTTCAAGGACACCCGCGAGCTTGCCAAAGTTACCGCCAACATGGTGGACGCGATGGCCAGCGGCAAGGAACCGGAAGTCAACGACACCAAGACCTATGACAACGGCGTCAA
>JBJOQI010000222.1:0-10593 GCA_046050045.1 Pseudomonadota bacterium
AATCCTTCCGCGTGGTCTCGATCACCTCCCAGGTCCCCCGGAAGCCGGGGCGAAGGATGAAACTGTCACCGGGGCCGAGCGCATGTTCGGCCCCGTTGTCGTCGGTGATGACCGACCGGCCGGACAGGATCCGGCAGTATTCCCACTCGTCATAGGAAATCCGCCACGAGCCGGGGGTCGACTGCCAGATGCCGCAGTAAAGCCCGTCACGCTCCTCGACGTTCCAGGTGGTGAAGACGGGATCGCCCGAGATCACCTTCTCGGGCGCGGGACGCTCGGTGACGGGCGGGGCGGCGTCGGGGGTCAGGCGAAGGAAGGTTGGCATCGGAAACTCCTGCATGTGCCACAGGGTAAAGGGGGAACGTCGGCCGCGCCATCCCACTTCCCCACATGCTGCGCTGCGGCTAAGGTGGCCCACATGGCTCAGGGCCGACCGGGGGAGAGAGACCGATGAGTGCAGCCGCCGAGTTCCGCCGCCCGACGGCACAGGACATCCGCGCGCGGAAGGGCGGCGAGCCGATCGTGGTGCTGACGGCCTATACCACGCCGATTGCCAAGATCGCCGACAAGCACTGCGACATCCTGCTGGTGGGCGACAGCGTGGGCATGGTGCTGCATGGCCTGCCATCGACCCTGCAGGTGACGATCGAGATGATGCGGCTGCACGGGCAGGCGGTGGCGCGCGGGGCGAGCCGGTCGCATGTGGTGATCGACATGCCCTTCGGCAGCTACGAGGAAAGCCCCGAACAGGCCTTCCGCAACGCAAGCGCCCTGATGCGTGACACGGGGGCCCATGCGGTCAAGCTGGAAGGCGGCCAGCATATGGCCGCGACGATCGCCTTCCTGACGGCGCGGGGTGTGCCGGTGATGGCGCATGTCGGCCTGACGCCGCAGTCGATCAACACGCTTGGCGGCTACAAGGTGCAGGGGCGCGGCGGCGACGGCGCGCGCATCATGGCGGACGCCAGGGCCGTCGAGGCGGCGGGGGCCTATTCGGTGGTGCTGGAAAAGGTGCCCGACAGACTCGCGCGCGAGATCACGGGCGCGCTGTCGATCCCTACGATCGGCATCGGCGCCTCGGCCGCCTGCGACGGGCAGGTGCTGGTGGTCGACGACATGCTGGGGCTGTTCACCGACTTCAAGGCCAAGTTCGTCAAGCGCTTTGCCGAGCTTGGGGCGAGCGCGGACGAGGCCATCGCGGCCTATGCCGCGGCGGTTCGCGCGCGGGAGTTTCCGGGCGAGGAGCATGTCTATCTGGAAGGCCCCGCCAAGTGAGGATCATCCGGACGGTCGCCGAGGTGCGGGCGCAGGTTGCCGCATGGAAAGCCGCGGGCGAGGTGGTGGGCGTGGTCCCCACCATGGGCGCGCTGCACGACGGGCACTTGAGCCTTGTCCGCGCCGCCTTCCGCGATTGCGGGCGGGTGATCGTGACGATCTTCGTGAACCCCAAACAGTTCAACAACCCCGACGACCTGAAGAAATACCCCCGGACGGAAGAGGCCGATGCCGCGTTGCTGGCGCCCCTCGGTGTCGACGTGGTCTTCGCGCCGGGGCCGGATGAGGTTTACCCCGAGGGCTTCGTGACCAATGTGCGGGTCAACGGCCTGGCCGAGAGGCTGGAGGGGCTGCACCGGCCGGGACATTTCGACGGGGTGGCCACGGTGGTCACCAAGCTGTTCGGGATGACGCGGGCCGACCGGGCCTATTTCGGGGAAAAGGACTGGCAGCAGTTGCAGGTGGTACGGCGGCTGGTGGCCGACCTGAACCTGCCCATCGAGATCATCGGCTGCCCCACGATCCGCGAGGCGGACGGGCTGGCGCGGTCGTCGCGGAACGTGCGGCTTTCGGCGCAGGCGCGGGACGTTGCGGGGGCGCTGCCGCGGATCATGGCCGGGGTGGCGCGCGACATCGCCGGGGGCGCCGACGTGCCCGCCACGCTGGCGCGGGGGCGCGCGGAGTTGCTGGCGGCCGGGTTCGAGACGGTGGAATACCTCGACCTCTGCGATGCCGCGACCCTGATCTGGGTCGACCGGTTCGAGCGCGAGGCACGCCTGCTGGTCGCCGCCTGGGTCGGCGGCGTGCGGCTGATCGACAATATCGCGGTCGGCTGACCGCACGGGCCGGTCAGCCAAACCCGGTCAGTCGCCCAGCTTGGCGTGAACCTCGTCCAGGTCGACCTCGCCCAGCGGCATCTTGTTGCCCGGGTTGTCGAAGTCGTAGCGGAACAGCTGAAAGTCCTTGCGGTAGATTTCCCACATCAGGTGGCGCGAGAGATCGTCGAAATAATCCTCGACAGGGTGCAGGCGCTTGGGCCCGTGGCCTTCGCTTTCGTTGAAGCGGGGGATCTTCTTCAGGTCGATCTTGTGCTTGACCTTGATGTTGTCGAGCACGGTCTGCATGCCCGCGTCGAAGGTTTCGGTGAAGAAGATGTGGTTGTAGCGCCCGCCATTGACGATGAAGGTCGAGATGTGGCCCGACATCGCCGACCAGTGGATGTCGGGTTCCATCGGGCGGCGCCAGCGGATGGTGTCGCGGGCAAACAGCAGAAAGCGGCGGAAGCTCGCGATCTGGTCGAACTCCTGCTTGCCATCGGGGCCGCCGACCTCGATCCCGTATTTGGCGATCAGCGTCGGCACCATGTTGCCGCGATAGCGTTTGCCGTTGCGCTGAATGCCGCAGATCTTGTCGAAGAAGGACGACAGGATGCGGGTATAGGGGTTGCGCACGCAGGTGAAGGCATAGGCCTTGTGGCCCTTGACCACGCGTTCGATGCGGGGCTGGCTGGCCTCGATCGACCACTTGTGCATGCCGCCGGTCGCATCGTGGATGTCGCCGTCGAAGAACACACCCTGATCGGAGTAATACATGATCTGCCCGATGGTCGAGCAGGCGCATTTCGGGACGACGCGATAGACGACGCTTTCGCTTTCGGTCATCCAGGTGCCGGGAAAACCCATGCGATCTCCTTTGCGATCCGGTGCGCGGTTGCACCTTTCCGGATCATTTGATCCTACAGAGCAAACAAACTCTTTCTTTTCAACGGGGGAATATTTCTGTCTATTCCCACCGCCGCAACCAGAAGCTAGGCCTGCCCCCCACCCATGTCCCGGATTGCCTTCATCCTTCTGTGCCACAAAGACCCGGAGGGGATCATCCGTCAGGCCGAGCGGCTGACGGCGACGGGCGATTGCGTGTCGATCCACTTCGACGCGCGGGCAAGGAAGGCCGATTTCCAGAAGATCCGGGCGGCGCTGGCGCAGAATCCGGGCGTCGCCTTCGCGCGGCGGCGCATCAAGTGCGGCTGGGGGGCATGGAGCCTGGTCGCGGCGACGCTTCTGGCCACGGAACGGGCGGTCGAGGCCTTTCCCGATGCCACGCATTTCTACATGCTTTCGGGCGACTGCATGCCGGTGAAATCGGCAGAGTTCGCCCATGCCTTCCTTGACCGCGACGAGGCCGACTATATCGAAAGCTTCGACTTCTTCACCTCGGACTGGATCAAGACGGGGATCAAGGAAGAACGGCTGATCTATCGCCACTGGTTCAATGAACGCACCCAGAAGTGGCTGTTCTACAAAAGTTTTCAGGCGCAGCGGCGGCTTGGGGTAAAGCGGCCGATCCCGGCCGACCTGCAGATCATGATCGGCAGCCAGTGGTGGTGCCTGCGGCGGGCGACGATCGAGAAGGTGCTGGCCTTCTGCAAGGACCGCCCCGATGTGATGCGGTTCTTCCGCACCACCTGGATACCTGACGAGACCTTCTTTCAGACGCTGGTGCGCCACCTGGTGCCCGAACGCGAGATCCGCGCCCGCACCCTGACCTTCCTGATGTTCACCGACTACGGGATGCCGGTGACATTCTACGACGACCACTATGACCTGCTGCTCAGCCAGGATTTCCTGTTCGCGCGCAAGATCAGCCCCGACGCGACCCGGCTGAAGACCCGCTTGGGCGAGCTCTGGTCGGCCACCGGCGTCAGCTTCCTGACCTCGAACGAGGGCCGCAGCCTGTTCAAGTTCCTGACCGGACGGGGGCGGATCGGCCGCCGCTATGCGCCGCGGTTCTGGGAAACCGAGGCCAGCCTCGGGCGCGGGCGCGAGCTGATGATCGTGACTTGCAAGAAATGGCACGTGGCCAAGCGGCTGGTCGATCAGGTGCGGCGGATCACCAACATCCCGGTGACCGAATACCTGTTCCACGAGGAAACCACCGCGCTGCCCGACCTTGGCGGCATCCAGGCCACGCTGGAGAAACGCACGCGCCACCGCCGCGCGCTGATGCGGATGCTGTTCGACTGGCACCAGACCGACCGGCTGCTGATCTGCCTCGACCCATCGGCCGTGGACCTGATGCAGGACTTCTACGCGGACAAGGCGGTGACGAAACTGCTTGAGATCGAATGCGAGTTCACCGACGACTACCTGATCGGCCATGCCAAGCGGGTCGGACTGGCGGGCGAGATGACGCCGCAGGACACGCTGAACCGCCTGCTGCCGACCATCCGGCACGACCTGCGCTTTGAAAGCGACCGCATCCGCGACGCCGATTTCCCCAACCACTTCCGGATGCTGCAACGCGTGAGCGCCGACGAGAATGCGCTCGCGCTGGCCGCGTTCCTGACCATTCCGCCCGAAACCGCGCGAACCATCGCCGCGACCGAATACCTCTACGTGGACTGAAGGACGACCATGACCCACAGCTACGACGACCAGAACATCTTCGCCCGCATCCTGCGCGGCGAGATCCCGAACAAGACGGTGCGCGAGACGCCGCATACACTCGCCTTCCACGACATCCGCCCGCTTGCGCCGGTGCATGTGCTGGTGATCCCGAAGGGGCGCTACGTCACCTTCGACGACTTCGCCGCCCGGGCCTCGGCCGAGGAATTCACCGACTTTCACCGCACCTGCGCCTCGGTCATCGCCGAGCTTGGGCTGGTCGAGGGCGGCGGCTACCGGGTGATTGCCAATGCCCTGCATCATGGCGGGCAGGAAGTGCCGCACTACCACCTGCATATCCTTGGCGGGCAGGGGCTTGGCCCGATGCTGAGCCGGGGCTGACGGCTTGCCCTTCGCGCATCAGCCGCTATGGTGCGCGCCAGCCTGACGGACAGATGACGGAGCCAGACCCATGCCGATTCCCGCCCCCGAGACCGAAACCGTCCGGACCTGGAAAGTCGCCTGCGACGGCGGCGAGGGCGCGCTGGGCCACCCCCGCGTCTGGCTGCAGATTCCGCATGATGTGGGCTTCGTCGAATGCGGCTATTGCGACAAGAAATACGTGATCGACCGCGACCACGCCGGGTCGGACCACTGACCGCCTAGCGCCGCCGCAGCAGCGCGGCGATCACCCCGGCGACCATCCCCAGCGCCGCGCCCGCAGGGGTGTAGAAGAAGATCACCCCCATCGCCGCCGCGCCCTCGCGCTGGTCGGTGTTGATGAAGGTCAGCCAGAACAGCCCCAGCCCGAAGGCCAGCGCCCCGCCCAGGATCAGGCCCAGGAAGGCCCACAGCAGCACACGCCCCATCGCATCCCCCTTTTGTCGCCACCCTAGGCGGGCAAGGGAACGACTGGCAAGCGCGGGCGCTTGGTGCCAATACTGGCCCCGCGCAAAGGATCAGGAAGGAACCGCCCATGACATTCGGCAAAGGCAGCCACCTGCACCTGATCGACGGCTCGGCCTACATCTTCCGCGCCTACCACGCGCTGCCGCCGCTGACGCGCAAGTCGGACGGGCTGCCGGTCGGCGCGGTGCAGGGCTTCTGCAACATCCTCTTCCGCTATATCGAGAACAACCGCGGCAAGGACGCGGCCACCCATCTGGCCGTGGTCTTCGACTTTTCCGCCAAGACCTTCCGCAACGAGATCTACCCCGAGTACAAGGCCCACCGCCCCGAGCCGCCCGAGGACCTGCGCCCGCAGTTTCCGCTGACGCGCGAGGCGACGCGCGCCTTCAACGTCGCCTGCATCGAGGCCAAGGGCTTTGAGGCCGACGACATCATCGCCACCCTCGCCCGGCAGGCGCAGGCGGCGGGCGGGCGGGTCACCATTGTCTCGGGCGACAAGGACCTGTTGCAGCTGGTGGGCGAGGGGGTCGAGGTCCTGCGCCCCGGCCTTGGCGGCAAGCCTGACGAGCGCATCGGTCCCGATGGCGTGGTGGACTACTTCGGCGTCGGCCCCGACCGGGTGGTGGACGTGCAGTCGCTGGCGGGCGATTCCGTGGACAACGTGCCCGGCGCGCCGGGCATCGGGCTGAAGACCGCGGCCCTTCTCATCAACGAATACGGCGATCTCGACACGCTTCTGGCGCGGGCGGGCGAGATCAAGCAGGACAAGCGCCGCCAGACGCTGATCGACTTTGCCGACCAGATCCGCCTGTCACGCCAGCTGGTGACGCTGAAGCAGGACACGCCTCTCGACTTCACGCTCGACAGTCTCGAAACCCGCGAGCCGGACCCCGAGGCGCTGATGGGGTTCCTGGCGTCGATGGAGTTCCGCACCCTGACCCGGCGCGTGGCCGACAAGCTGAAGGTCGAGGCCCCGGTCATCTCCGAAACCGCCATCGTCATGCCCGACCACGAGGTGGGCGAGGTGCCCGCCCCGGCCCGCGTGCCCTTCGACCATGCGGCCTATGAATGCGTGCGCAACATCGCCGCGCTCGACCGCTGGATCGCGCTGATCCGCGAGCGGGGATATGTTGCGGTGGATACCGAAACCACCAGCCTCGACGAGATGCGGGCCGAGCTGGTCGGCATCTCGCTGTCGGTCATTCCCGGTCAGGCCTGCTATATCCCGCTCGGCCACCGCGCAGGGTCGGGCGATCTGTTCGGCGGGGCCGAGCTGGCAGCGGGCCAGATGCCGATGGAACAGGCGCTGGCCGCGCTGAAGCCCGTGCTCGAGGACGACTCGATCCTGAAGATCGGCCAGAACATCAAATACGACTGGAAGATCTTCGCCCGCCACGGCATCCGCATCACGCCCTTCGACGATACGATGCTGATGTCCTATGCGATGAACGCGGGGCTGCACAATCACGGCATGGATTTCCTGTCCGAGGAATACCTGTCGCACAAGCCCATCGAGATCAAATCGCTGCTGGGCTCGGGCAAGGCGCAGGTCACCTTCGACAAGGTGGCCGTGGACGATGCGGTGAAGTATGCCGCCGAAGACGCCGACGTGACCCTGCGCCTCTGGCAGCGGTTCAGGCCGCAGCTGCACGTCGCGCGCGTGACCACGGTCTACGAGACGCTGGAACGCCCGCTGGTGCCGGTGCTTGCGGGCATGGAGATGGCGGGCATCCGCGTCGATCCGCAGACCCTGTCGCGCATGTCGAATGCCTTCAGCCAGAAGATGGCGCAGCTCGAGGACGAGATTCAGGGCATCGCGGGCGGCAAGTTCAACGTCGGCAGCCCCAAGCAGCTGGGCGAGATCCTGTTCGACCAGATGCAGGTTCCGGGCGGCGAAAAGGGCAAGACCGGGGCCTATGCGACCGGGGCCGACATTCTGGAAGACATCGCCGCCAATGCCGACCTGGGGCAGGCGGCAGAGCTTGCGGCCCGGGTGCTCGACTGGCGGCAGGTGTCAAAGCTGAAGTCGACCTATACCGACGCGCTGCAACTGGCGGTCAACCCGGAAACGGGGCGGGTGCATACGTCCTATTCCATCGCCGGGGCGAACACCGGGCGGCTGGCCTCGACCGACCCGAACCTGCAGAACATCCCGGTGCGGACGGAAGAGGGCCGCCGCATCCGCGAGGCCTTCGTCGCCGGTCCGGGGATGAAGCTAGTCAGCCTCGACTACAGCCAGATCGAGTTGCGCATCCTTGCGCAGGTGGCCGACATCCCGGCCCTGAAAGAGGCGTTCCGGCAGGGCGTCGACATCCATGCGATGACCGCAAGCCAGATGTTCAACGTGCCCCTGGACCAGATGACGTCAGAGGTGCGCCGGCGCGCCAAGGCGATCAACTTCGGGGTGATCTACGGCATTTCGGGCTTTGGTCTTGCGCGCAACCTGCGCATCCCGCGCGACGAGGCGCAAAAGTTCATCGACACCTATTTCGAGCGCTTCCCCGGCATCCGCGAATACATGGATGCGACCATCGCCTTCGCCAAGGCGAACGGCTATGTCCAGACGCTGTTCGGCCGCAAGATCCATACGCCCGAGATCAACGCCAAGGGCCCGACCGCAGGTTTCGCCCGCCGTGCCGCGATCAATGCCCCGATCCAGGGGGCGGCCGCCGACATCATCCGCCGCGCGATGATCCGGATGCCCAGGGCGATTGCCGGACTGCCCGCGACGATGCTTCTGCAGGTGCACGACGAGCTTCTGTTCGAGGTCGAGGAAGGTGCCGTGCCGGATCTGATCGCCGCCGCCAGGGGCGTGATGGAAGGGGCCGCGCATCCGGCGGTGACGCTGGATGTGCCCCTGGTGGTCGATGCGGGGCAGGGCGCGAACTGGGCCGAGGCGCACTAAGGGGGCCCTTGTGCCTTGAGCGTAGCGAAGGTCAGCGCCCGACTGCCCCCACGGGCGGGCGCTTCGCTTCCGCCCTCGGTCGGTCGCCGCCCTTCGCGGGCATGTGTCGTGGCGAATTTCCCTAAAGCTTCCCTAATTCGCGCGGCCAACCCATTGATTTTTATGGGGATGATCGGGCGTCCCGACTCGGGACGCTACCCTTTCATCCAGCCCAGCCCGTCCTCGGTCCGGCCCTTGGGGTGGTATTCCCCCGATATCCAGCCCTTGAACCCGTCGGCCTCGATCCGGGCGAAGAGGGCCCGAAAGTCGATCTCTCCGCCCGCCCCCGGCTCGTGCCGCCCCGGCACGCTGCCGACCTGGACATGCACGGCCCGGTGCCCGTGCGCGGCCCAGACGGCCAGCGCATCGCCGGTGATCTTCTGGGCATGGTAGGCATCATATTGCAGGCCAAGGTTCGCCCGCCCGACCCGGTCGATCACCCGGCCCGCAAGGTCGTAGTCAGCCAGGAAATACCCGGGGTTGTCCTCGCGGTTCAGGGGCTCGATCGTCAGGGTCAGCCCCTTCGCCCGGTCGGCGGCCCAGGCGAGGTTGGCCACGAAGGTCTCTTCTGCCTCGTCCCCTTCTGCCGCGCCCGCCATGACATGGACGAACCGGGGCTTCAGTACGCCCGCATAGCGCAGCACCCGGTCGAAGTCGCGGCGGAACCGGTCCTGCTGCCCCGGCACGGCGGCAAACCCGCGCGCGCCGCCGGTGTAGTTGGGCGGGGGGGCGTTCATCAGGACGAAGGTCAGGTCGTTCCAGACCAGCTGGTCGCGCATCTCCTGCGCGGGGCAGTCATAGGGGAACAGCACCTCGACCGCGTCGAAGCCAGCTTCCTTCGCGGCGCGGAACCGCTCCATGAACGGCCGCTCGGTGAACAGGAGCGTCAGGTTGGCGCAGTAGCGCAGCATCAGGCGAGATCCGCCGAGGGGATGACCGGAAAGAACGCGCCGCCCGACCAGAGGCCGAACCAGCCTGTCCCCTCCCGGTCCGCATGGCTGCCCAGATCGACCAGCCGGTAGAAGGTCTTGCGGTCGATCAGCGCCCAGAGGTTCACGCGGACGAGCACATAGGGCGACGGCTCCCCCGTTGCCGGGTCGCGCTCGACCCGGATCGGATGGTCCGGCCCCGCAACGGCGGAGTCGCCCACGTTGGTCGTAAAGGTGATGCTCTGCCCGCGCCCCTCGCCCGTCACCTCGGCATCGACCGCCACGAAGGGTGCGTCCGCGACGCGGATGCCGACCTTTTCGACCGGGGTGACAAGGAAATAGGCGTCCCCCTCGCGCTTCAGGATGGTCGAGAACAGCCGGACCAGCGGCGCGCGCCCGATCGGCGTGCCGAGGTAGAACCATGTCCCGTCGCGGCGGATTTCCATGTCGAGGTCGCCGCAGAACGGCGGGTTCCACAGGTGCACCGGCGGCAGCCCGCGCTTGCCCGCCGCTTTCGCGGCCGACGCCAGCGCGGTCGGATCGGGTTTCACGATCATTTGTGGCGCATCGGTTTTTGTCATTGGTGCAGGGAAGGATATCTGCCTTATGGTGAACCCGAAAGACCGATGAAAGGGCCGTTTGACATGACCGAGGGTGCAGCACTTGTCGCCGAGATCGAGGCGCTGGGCGAGAAGCTGAAGACCGCCAAGGCCGAGATCGACCGCCGCTTCATCGGACAGGACAAGGTCGTGGACCTGTCGCTGGCGGCACTTGTCTGCGGCGGGCACGGGCTTCTGGTCGGGCTTCCGGGTCTGGGCAAGACCATGCTGGTCGATACGCTCGGCACCGTGATGGGGCTGAGGTCGAACCGCATCCAGTTCACCCCCGACCTGATGCCCGCCGACATTCTGGGTTCCGAAGTACTGGAGACCGGCAAGGACGGCAGCCGCGCCTTCCGCTTCATCGAGGGGCCGGTGTTCTGCCAGCTTCTGATGGCCGACGAGATCAACCGCGCCAGCCCGCGTACGCAATCTGCCCTGCTGCAGGCGATGCAGGAACGCGAAGTGACGATCGCGGGGCAGCAGCGCCCGCTGGGCCGTCCGTTCCATGTGCTGGCGACCCAGAACCCGATCGAGCAGGAGGGCACCTATCC
>JBJOQI010000223.1:0-5648 GCA_046050045.1 Pseudomonadota bacterium
TCAAGCTCTTGCGGGGAAAGGTCGGGCGCGATCTTGAGGAAGACCGGGATGCGGCGGGGCAGGCGGTCGCGGGTGGCGATCACGCCGTCCAGCAGCGCGGCGAGGGCGTCCTTGCCCTGAAGGTCGCGCAGTTTCTCGGTATTGGGCGAGGAGACATTGACCGTGGCAAAGGCAACATTCGGACCGGCAAGGGCAAGCACCTGTGCGAAGTCGGCGGCGCGGTCGGCCGAGTCCTTGTTTGCGCCGAGGTTCAGGCCGACCGGGACGTGATGGCGCGCGTGCGCGAGGCGGCGGGCAATGACCTCGGCCCCCTGGTTGTTGAAGCCGAAGCGGTTGATGATGGCCCGGTCCTCGGTCAGGCGGAACAGGCGCGGGCGCGGGTTGCCGGGCTGCGGCCGCGGGGTGGCGGCGCCGACCTCGACAAAGCCGAAGCCGGCCCGGGTCAGGGCGCCGACCGCCTCGGCGTTCTTGTCGTAGCCCGCAGCAAGGCCGACCGGGTTCGGCAGGGCAATGCCCGCAAGCGTGGTGGCGAGACGCGGCGAGGTGACAGGCCCCGGCAAGGGGGCAAGGCCCGCGCGCAGGGCCAGCAGCGACAGGTGGTGCGCCCGCTCGGGGTCAAGGTGATGGAGCAGCGGCAGGCCGATCCGTTCGAGCGGCGTCACAGGAGCCTCTCGGGGAAGATGTGCCCGGTGCGGCCGAGCGGCAGCGACTTGTCCCAGACCACCTCGGAAAGCGACAAGGGCCGGTAAAGATGCGGGAACAGCGCGCCACCGCGCGAGGGTTCCCATTTCAGCGCCTCGCCCAGCGCATCGCTGTCGAAGGCCACGAGCACGAGGTCGCTTTCCGTGGCGAAATGCCGGGCCGCCGTTTCGACGACCTGTGCGGCGGTCGAGAAATGGATGAACCCGTCGGCCAGATCGACCGGCGCGCCCAGCGTTTCGCCGATGGCGCGGAAGGCATCCCATTCGGGGCGGCGGAAAATCTTGTAGATCAGCATGCGCGCCCTGTAGCGCCCGCATGGCGGAGGGGTCAATGGGCCACGGCGATCATCCGGGCGTTACCTTGCCCGCGCATGGTTCGGCCCAGGCCTTTGACACAGGGCGGCAACAGGCCGACACTTGTCACATTCAATGACCTGCCACGGAGATTCTGTCATGACCGCACGCACCATGCGCCTGCTTGCCGTTTCCATTTTCGCGCTCGCCGCGCCCGCAAGCGCCGAGACCGTCAAGATCACGCTTCTGGGGATCGGCGACATCTACAACTTTCAGGACGAGGACGGGCGCGGCGGTTTTGCCCGGCTCAATGCCGTGGCCAAGGCCGAGCGGGCGGCGAACCCCAATACGCTCTATGTCTTTGACGGGGACATGCTGTCGCCCTCGATCCTGTCAGGCTTCGACAAGGGGCAGAACACCATCGACCTTACCAATCTTGTGCCATTCGACCTCGCCGTTCCGGGGAACCACGAGTTTGACTTTGGACCAGAAAACTTCTTCGAAAAGGTAAAGGGATCGAAATACCCCTGGGCGGCGGTGAACATCACCAATGCCGACGGGACGGCTCCCGAGGGCCTGGGCGGCGTGATGATGAAGGACGTGGCCGGCGTGAAGGTGGCGCTGGTTCCGGTGGCGCAGGACACCTCGCCGCAGGTGTCGTCGACCGGTGACCTGAAGTTCCTGCCCACGGTCGACACCGGCGTCGCCGCCGCGAAACAGGCGCGCGCGGACGGGGCCGACATCGTGGTGGGCGTCGTGCAGACCGACATCGCGAACGACAGAAAGCTGATTGCTTCCGGGGCCTTCGACGTCATCCTGTCGGGGGACGACCATTCCTATGGCACCTCTTATGACGGCCGTGTGGCCTATGTCGAAACCTCGATCGACGGGCGCTACATCTCGCCGCTCGACATCACCGTCGAGGTGGGCGTCGACGGGGACGGCAAGCGCACGATCGACTGGACGCCGATGTTCCGCTTCATCGACACCGCAGCGGTGACGCCCGACCCGGAGAGCCAGGCACTGGTCGACGGGTTCCAGGCAAAGCTCGACGCCGAGCTGAACGTCGAGATCGGGACGACCGAGACCCTGCTGGACAGCCGCCGCAACGTGATCCGGGGCGAGGAATCGGCGATGGGCAACCTGATTGCCGACGCGATCCGGGCGGCAACCGGGGCTGATGTGGCGATTGCCAACGGCGGCGGGATCCGGGGCGACCGGACCTATGATCCGGGCACGGTGCTGACGCGCAAGGACATCCTGACCGAGCTGCCCTTTGGCAACAAGACGGTGCTGACAGAACTGCCCGGCAGCCAGATCCTGGCCGCGCTGGAAAACGGCGTGAGCCAGCACGAGAAGGGGGCGGGGCGCTTCCCGCAGGTCTCGGGGATGACCTATGCCTTTGACGTCAGCGCGCCTGCGGGCAGCCGGGTGTCCGAGGTCATGGTGGGCGGCGCGCCGCTGGACCTGAACAAGGTCTACAGCCTTGCCACCAACGACTTCATCCTGGGCGGCGGCGACGGCTATGCGGCGCTGGGTGGTGGCAAGGTCATCATCGACGGCGGCAACGGCAACCTGATGGCCAACGACGTGATCGACTATGTGGCGGCGGCCGGGAAGGTCACCGTGGGCGTGGAAGGCCGGATCGTGAAGCTGGGGCAATAGGATGCAGCGCGCCGGCCACCTTGCGGGTGCGCCGGCGCGCCGCATCGCGTCATGAGACCCATTGTCGGTCTGCGGCGCAACGGGTGGCCTTGCGGTCGCGCCTAGGGTGCCTTGGCAAGGCTGGCGAGCGACCCGATCAGGCTTGGGTTCCGGTAGGCTGCGTCAACGCCTTCGTCCATGCGCACAAGGCCGACGCCAGGGGCATAGTATTTCACTTCCTGCAATGCAGGGTCGAGTGTGCTGGTCTCATAGATCATCAGCACGTCCCGGAAGGTGCCGGCAGGAACGACAAGCTCATCCATTTTCCCGAGGATCTTCGCCTGATCCAGCGCGTCGTCAGCCTTGGCATATTCCTGAAAGTAGGCGGCGCCCGGAACCGGGTCGGCCAGCATCTGGTAGCCCGGCAGAGCTCCGTTTTCTCCGGCGCGCCAAGAGCTTTCGCTGTTGGTGCCGGTCAGTACTCCTGCGTCGTCATACACATAGTTGATGACGTCCTCGCCCATGTACCAGACGTTGCCCGCATCGTCCTGGGCATAGTAGTCCAGGGTACGTTCCACCAGCACGCCGTCCTCGTAGGCCATGTCGGCCACGGTCGTGGTGGCGACGCCTGCCAGGGTCGGGCCGGGGCCGGCACTGGTCGCGGTGCCGCTTTCGATGAAGTGGTCACCTGCCGCATTCGTTCCCTCGGCAAGGAACTTCGATTCCATCCCGGGCATCACGGGGAAATAGGGGTTCGTGATCGGTGCCCCCGCGGCGAACCGGGCGGGGTCGAATACCGGCAGGACCGGCTCGGCCCGGGCGGGGACAGACCCGGCCGCGACGCCGAGAAACGCAACGAACAGCTGGACCAGGGCCGGACTGCAGCCGGTGAATTCAGTCTGGGAAGAACAACGGTACGACATCTTGGCGCTCCTTGCTGAACCCGGGTTCATTCCGGGCAAGGCCACGACCGCATGGTTCCCGGGCCTTGAACATCCGACAAAACCGATATCGCGCCGTCCAGACCGGAAGATGCCCCGGTCTGACAAAAGGCGTATGGTTCGTTGAAGCGCTTTTCGGCAGACTGCCCGGGTGTCTGGTCGGCCGCGTCTGCCAAGCAGGGGTCTGAACATGGGAAAGTGGAAACTGATCGGTCTGAGCGTCGGCGGGGTTGTAGCGCTTTCGGTGGCCCTGACCGGTCTTGATGCCGTCGTCGAGGCGGGAACCTCGGTCGTGCCCGGCATGATCGCCGACTTCATCGACCGCCTGGCGATGATCGGCACGATGGTGGCCGCAGTGCTTATTGCCCTGCGCATCGCCCGTCTCAGTGACCGTGCCGAAGGGCTCGAAAATGCTGTCGCAAGCGCCTCGGACGAAAGTCGCGCCTGGCGCAGGCAAAGCCGCCGGTTTCTTGACGGCCTGTCCCGGGCAGTCGAGGCCCAGTTTGAGGCCTGGGCCCTGTCGCCGGCCGAGGCCGATGTGGCGGGGCTGCTTTTGAAGGGCGCGTCCCTGCGCGAGATCGCCATACTGCGGCACACGGCAGAGGCCACAATCCGTCAACAGGCCCAGAACATCTACCGGAAGTCAGGCCTGTCGAACCGGTCGGAACTTTCGGCCTATTTCCTGGAAGACCTGTTCAACTTCAGCGAAACCGAACTTGCGCCACGGGACGGTGCGGCAGGCGGAAGGACCCATTTCGACGCCTGAAATCTGCTGGCATTTTGCCGTTGCCCTTGCGGCCGCGACCGTTATCCTGCCCCCATGTGCGGAAGATTTGTCATTACATTACCGGGCGTTGCGATGGCCGAGCTGTTCGATGCGGTGCCGTCGAACGACCTGCCGGGGGGCGAGCGGTTCAACGTCTGCCCGACGCAGGAGGTTGCCGTCTGCGTCTCGGATGGGGGCGTGCGGCGGATGCGGGCGATGCGCTGGGGTTTCGTGCCGCA
Source organism: Pseudomonadota bacterium (assembly GCA_046050045.1). GTDB lineage: Bacteria > Pseudomonadota > Alphaproteobacteria > Rhodobacterales > Rhodobacteraceae > JAOADN01. Next base: position 4,586 of record JBJOQI010000223.1, read on the forward strand.
CTGGTACAAGACGCCCACGGACGGGCCGTTGCTGATCAACGCGCGGGCCGACACCATCGCGGAAAAGCCCGCCTTCCGCGCCGCGGTGCGGGAACGGCGCTGCCTGATCCCGACGGATGGGTTTTACGAATGGACGCGGGAAGACCCGAAGAAGCCCCTGCCCTGGTTCATCCACCGGGCTGACAGGCAACCCCTTGTTTTCGCAGGGATCTGGCAAGAGTGGGAGCGGGACGGCCAGCACCTGACGGCCTGCGCCGTGGTCACGACCGAGGCGGGGCCGGCGATGCAGAGGGTGCATGACCGCGAGCCTGTCACGGTCGAGCGTGCGGACTGGCCGCTCTGGCTGGGCGAGGCGGGCAAGGGGGCCGCGACGCTGATGCATGCCGCGGGCGAGGGCGTTCTGGCGATGCACCGGGTGGGTGTCGAGGTGAATTCGAACCGCGCGCAGGGCGCATCGCTGATTTCGCCGTTAGCGGCCTGAAATCGCAGGAAAAAACAACGTATGCGTTACGTATGCTGAACGTATGATTTACGTACGTACGTTCAGCCTACGTTGGCGGGCCTGCCAAGCAGGGTAGCGATGCGGCGGAGCGCGGCCTGATAGCCCTCGGTTCCCAGTCCCGCGATGACGCCATCGGCGCGCAGCGAGACGTAGGAATGGTGCCGGAACGACTCGCGCTTGTGCACGTTCGAGATGTGGACCTCGATCACCGGGCCGTCGAAGGCGTTGAGCGCATCGAGGATCGCGACCGAGGTATGGGTCAGCGCCCCGGGGTTGATGATGATGGCCCGCGCCTTGTCGCGCGCTTCGTGGATCAGCTCGACGATGCGACCCTCGTGGTTGGACTGGTGCAGCTCGGTCGAGAGCCCGAGGTCGCGGCCAAGCGCCGCGCAGGCACCGGCCACGTCGTCGAGGGTCTCATGCCCGTAGATCTCGGGCTGGCGGCGGCCGAGCAGGTTCAGGTTCGGGCCGTTCAGGATGTAGACGGTCGTCATGGCGCCTCGGCGTGCTGCGGAAAGCTGTCGCACGACTGGTAGCGGGTCGGACGGGGGGCTGGCAAGC
>JBJOQI010000224.1:0-5630 GCA_046050045.1 Pseudomonadota bacterium
TGTCCGCAAGCCGCAGGTGTTCCTGTTCGACGAGCCTCTGTCGAACCTCGACGCGGCGCTGCGCATGGACATGCGGATGGAGATCGGCAAGCTTCACAACCAGCTTGGCGCGACGATGATCTATGTGACGCATGACCAGGTAGAGGCGATGACGCTGGCCGACAAGATCGTTGTCCTGAAAGACGGGCAGGTGATGCAGGTCGGCGCGCCGATGGACCTCTACCACGATCCGGCAAACCTGTTCGTCGCGGGCTTCCTCGGCGCGCCGTCGATGAACTTCATCAAGGTCAGGGTGCAGGGCGTGAACGGCGGCAAGGTTCTGGTGTCAAACGATGCACTGGATCCGGTTGAGGTCTCGGGCAAGCGCGGGCCGTTCAAGGTCGGGGATCAGGCGATCCTCGGGCTTCGCCCGCAGTACCTGTCGGCGGCACAGGGTGCGGGAAGGCTGCACGGGGCGGTCGCCCTGACCGAACGGCTTGGTGCCGAGACGGTGGTGGAAGTCACGCTGAAGGATGGCAAACCCCTGATCGCCGCCCTTGCAGAGGATGCGGTCTTCGACCTCGGGTCGCAGGTCCATCTGGACTTCAATCCCGACCGTGCGCACCTGTTCCCCGAGGTCTGATTCCGACCCTCGGGCAGGCGGCCAGTCCCCCTCAGCCGACGCGGCGGCCCACTGACCAGACGCCGCGGACCGCTCCGGTGCCACCGATGCGGCCGACCCGGATCACATCCGCGCGCAGGCCCGGTTCCAGGCGGCCCCGGTCGGTCAGACCGGCGGCAAGGGCAGGGGCGGCGGTGACGGTCGCGATGCCGCGCGGAAGGTCGTCCCAGATGTCGCCCAGCATCAGCGCCGCCGAAAGCAGCGACGAGGGCACGTAGTCCGACGACACGATGTCGAGCAGGTCGGCCTCGGCCAGCGCCTGGGCCGCGACATTGCCCGAATGGCTGCCGCCCCGGATCAGGTTCGGTGCGCCCATCATCACCTTGATGCCGTGGTCGTGGCAGGCGCGGGCGGCCTCGGTCGTGGTCGGGAACTCTGCGAAATGCGCGCCATGCGCGGCCGAGCGGGCGACGTGGACCGGCTCGGTATCGTCGTGGCTGGCAAGCACAGCGCCGTAACGGCGCGCGGCGGCGACGGCCGCGGCCTCGTGCACCGCGCCGTGGCGCTCGGTCAGGGCGCGCTGCGACCGGACGTGATTGTCGAATTCGGCCTCGGACAGGCCATGCTTGCCGCAGACGTACTTGCGCAACTGCGTCAGGTCGCGGAACTGCCGTTCGCCGGGTGTGTGGTCCATCAGGCTGACGATGCCGATGTCATGCTCGGGGCCGAACTTGTCGAGCTCTTCGCACAGCGTTTCAGAACAGATCTCGGCCCGCAGGTGCAGGAAATGGCTGATCCGCAACGCGCCGCTGTCGCGCAGGGCGAGGATTTCTTCGGCCAGGGCATGGGCGTATTCCCCGTAGTTGGCCTGGGTGTTCGACACGACCGAGCCCACGCGGAGGGCATCGAAGACGGTGGTGATGCCGACGCTGGCCAGCTCGCCATCATGCGCGATGATCGCCGCGGCATGTGGCCAGTCGACCTTGGGGCGCGGCTCGATATGGCGTTCGAGGTTGTCGGTATGCAGCTCGATCAGGCCGGGCATCACCAGATCGCCGCCGCAGTCGATCGCACCCGCGGGCACGGCAGTTCCGGCCGAGATCTCGGCAATCACACCGTCGCGCAGCAGGATCCGGCCTGTCAGGGTTTCGGTCGGCAGGACAAGCGCGGCATTGGCGAGGAGTGTTTCGGTCATGTCGCAAGGTCCTGACTTGATGTTCGGCGAAGGTCAGGGCTGATTGCCCCCTGCCTGTCACACCCATGTGACAGGCCCCCGATAGCAGAGCCGCAATGCAGCCCGTGAACCGATATGCCGTCTACTACGCGCCCCGCGACGGGGCCTTTGCCGACCGGGCAGCGGCCTGGCTCGGGCGGGACGCCGTGGCCGGCCTGGACCTGGCGCAACCGGTGGTCGAAGGTCTGCCCTGCAAGCCGGCCGAGATCACCGGCGACCCGCGCCGCTATGGGTTCCATGGCACGATCCGTGCGCCGTTCCGGCCCGGCCCCGGCGTGACGGCACCGGACGTGGCCGAAGCGGTCGGTGCGCTGGCCGGGCGGCTTGCTCCCGTCACGCTTGACGGCCTGCGGCTCGAGAACCTGCACGGGTTCCTGGCGCTGACCCCCGAGGGGGCGGTGGATGCGCTGCTCGCGCTCGGCGCGGCGGTGGTCGAGGGGACCGAGGCGCTGCGCGCGGCCCTGACGCCGGACGAGATCGCGCGGCGACGGCCCGAATCCCTGACCGCCCGGCAGCGCGACCTGCTCGACATCTGGGGATACCCCTACGTGATGGAGGAGTTCCGCTTTCACCTGACGCTGACCGACGGGCTGCCGGTGGCGCTGGTCCCGGCCGTCGAAGCGGCGCTCGCGGCGCATTTCGCGCCTGTTCTGCCGCGCCCCTTCGTGATCGAGGACCTCTGCCTGTTCGGCGAGACCGGGGATGGCACCTTCCGGCTGCTGCATCGCTACGCCCTGACCGGCTGAAGGGCGGCGAGCAGCGCGCTGGCACCCGCCTCGATGGTGCCGTCGTTCACCACCGTTTCGGCGATGATGCCGTCGGGCAGGCTGAAGCCTGCGCGCTCCAGCCGCGCCGCTATGTCAGCCTCGGTCTCGCGGCCGCGGGCGGACAGGCGGCGGGCCAGGACAGCGTCTGGGGCCGTGACCAGAATGACCCGCAGGCCGGGGAAGTTGCGGAGCGCCTCGGAAAGGATGGCGCGGCTGCCGTTGAAGAGGATCGTGCCCGGTCCCAGAAGCTGGACCTTCGGGATGCCATAGGACAGTGCATGGGCCTGCCAGCACAGCGCGAAGTCGCCAAGCGCCCGGCGGCGCTCGAATTCGTCCTCGGTGACGCCCTCGAAGTCTTCCCCGCCGGCCCCGGAGGGGCGGGTGATGACCCGGCGCACAAGTCGCAGGTCGGGCCGCAACCGGCAGGCGGCGTTGATGAGGGTATCCTTTCCCGCCCCGGACGGTCCGACGATGGCGGCGATCATGCCGCGGCCCTGGGGCTGAAGCCCGTGACATCGACCAGCCGGTCACAGACGCGCGCCCGGGCGGCCTCGTCATGAAAGATCCCGAGGATCGCCGCGCCGCGCGCCTTCGCCTCTTCGATCAGCGACAGCACGACCTCGCGGTTGATGGCGTCGAGGCTGGCGGTCGGCTCGTCAAGCAGCAGGGCCGGGTAGGGATGAGCGAAGCCGCGGGCAATGTTCACACGCTGCTGCTCGCCGCCCGAGAAGGTCGTGGGCGACAGTGCCCAGAGCCGTTCGGGGATGTTGAGCCGCGACAGAAGGGCGCGTGCCCGGTCCCGCGCGGCCTCGGGCGCAAGGCCGAGCGACAGGAGCGGTTCGGCGACCACATCGACCGTGGGCACGCGCGGCACGACGCGCAGGAACTGGCTGACATAGCCCAGCGTCTCGCGGCGGAGGCGGATGATCTGGCGCGGGGCGGCGGTGGCGACGTCAAGACCGCCAACTACAAGACTGCCGCCGGCGGCAAGGTAGTTGCCGTAGACCATGCGCATCAGCGTCGACTTGCCCGCGCCCGACTGCCCGGTCAGCCCGACGCATTCGCCAGGCGCGACGGTCAGGCTTGCGCCCTCCATCACCGGAATGACGGCGGCCCCCTGATTGTGCAGGGTGAAGCGTTTCGAGAGGTTGTCGATCCGGATCATTGGTCAGACCTGCAGGACAGAGGACACGAGAAGCTGGGTATAGGCATGCTGCGGATCGTCCAGCACCTGGTCGGTCAGGCCCTGTTCGACCACCCGGCCGGACTTCATCACCATCAGCCTGTCGGCGAGCAGGCGCACGACGGCCAGGTCATGGGTGACGATGATGACCGACAGCCCAAGGTCGCGGACCAGCCCGCGCAGCAGGTCGAGAAGCCGGGCCTGCACGCTGACATCAAGCCCGCCGGTCGGTTCGTCCATGAACACAAGCCGCGGGCCGGTTACCAGGTTGCGGGCGATCTGCAGACGCTGCTGCATCCCGCCCGAAAAGGCCGTGGGGCGGTCATCGATCCGGTCGGCCGCGATCTCGACCCGGTCGAGCCAGTCGAGCGCCTTGCCCCGGATCTCGCCATAATGGCGCGCGCCGATGGCCATGAGCCTTTCGCCCACGTTTCCGCCCGCCGACACGCCTAGCCGCAGGCCATCGCGCGGGTTCTGGTGCACATAGGCCCAGTCGGTCCGGCCAAGGCGGCGGCGTTCGGTTTCCGACATCGCCAGCACGTCGCGCCCGTCAAAGGCGATGCGTCCCAGGTCGGGGCGCTGGTGGCCGGCAAGGCAGGACAGCAGCGTCGACTTGCCCGAGCCGCTTTCGCCCACGATCCCGAGGACTTCGCCGGGGAAAAGGTCAAAGGACACATCGGCGCAGCCGATACGCGCGCCATAGCGTTTCGTCAGGCCCTCGACCTTCAGAAGCGGCAGGTCGGGGTCGCGGGCAGCCTGCGGAAGATCGGAAGGGACATGCAGGGTCATGCGCTTTCCCCCAGACGGCCGGCATGGCCCTTTGCCCGGCGTCCCGCGCAGAAGTCGGTGTCGGAACAGACGAACATCCGCCCGCCCTGGTCATCGGTGATGACCTCGTCAAGGTAGCTGTTCCCGGCACCGCAGAGGTCGCAGTCATGCGGAGCCTTTGACGCCACGAACGGATGATCGTCAAAGTCGAGGCTGACGGCAGAAGTCCAGGGCGGCAGGGCATAGATCCGCTGTTCGCGCCCGGCGCCGAAAAGCTGGATCGCCGCGCAGCCCGACAGCTTGGGATTGTCGAATTTCGGGATGGGCGAGGGGTCCATGACATAGCGCCCCTCGACCTTGACCGGATAGGCGTAGGAGGTCGCGATCTGGCCGTGACGGGCGATGTCCTCGTACAACTTCACATGCATCAGCCCGTATTCCTCGAGCTCGTGCATCTTGCGCGTCTCGGATTCGCGCGGTTCGAGAAAGCGCAGGGGTTCCGGGATCGGCACCTGGTAGACAAGGATCTGTCCTTGGGTCAGGGGTACCTCGGGAATTCTGTGGCGGGTCTGGATCACCGTCGCCTCGGTGGTGCTTTCCGTCACCGCGACATCCGCCGTGCGCTGGAAGAACTTGCGGATAGACACGGCATTCGTGGTGTCGTCGGCCCCCTGGTCGATGACCTTGAGGCGATCCTCGGGCACCAGGCAGGCCGCCGTCACCTGCACGCCGCCGGTGCCCCAGCCATAAGGCATCGGCATCTCGCGGCTGGCGAAGGGCACCTGATAGCCCGGCACCGCAACGGCCTTGAGGATCGCGCGGCGGATCATCCGCTTGGTCTGTTCGTCGAGATAGGCGAAGTTGTAGGCCTGATCGGTCATGGCGTGATCTCTTGTGCAATTCGGTCCAGACAGCCCGGCAGGTTCGACCGGATGTCGCCATTCCAGAACCGCAGGACGCGAAACCCCTGCGCAGCGAGCCAGGCATCACGGGCCGCGTCCTGCGGGCCACCGTGGCCGCCGCCGTCGGCCTCGATGACGAGGCGGTGTGCGGGACAATAGAAGTCGACGATGAAGG
>JBJOQI010000225.1:0-4007 GCA_046050045.1 Pseudomonadota bacterium
AGAATAAAAGGCTTGCGCCGCCTTGTTCTTGTGCTGCACGAGCAGGGTCAGGAAGGCAGGATCCCAGTCCCCGCACGCCCGAAGCGCCTCGGCCAGAAGGGTGCGACCCACGCCCCGGCCGCGCATCGCCGGGATGACGTAAAGATCCTGCACCAGAAGCCCAACGCGCCCCCGCCAGCTTGAATACTCCGGCAGGACAAGCGCAAGCCCCACGGCCCGGCCCTCTTCCTCCGCCAGTATGACGCGAAACAGGCCAAGCCCGAACCCGTAACGCGTCAGGCTGTCGACATCGCCACGGATCATGCCGCCATCGTTCACCGCATTCTCGACCAGAAGCGCATGGATCGCCCCGGCATCCCTGTTCCCCGCGGTGCGATAGGTCACAGCCATCAGAACCCGACCTTTCCCGCGCCCTTCAGCCCCAGCAACACACGCGCCTCGTCCGGTGTCGCGACCTCGCGGCCCAGACCTTCGACGATCCTGCGGATCAGCGCCACTTGTTCCGCGTTCGACGCGGCAAGCCGCCCCTTGGCCAGCCAGAGGTTGTCCTCCAGTCCGACGCGGAAATGCCCGCCCATCGCCGCCGCCATCGTGGCCATCGGAACCTGCGCACGCCCCGCCGCCAGCACGCTGAACAGATAGTCCGCGCCAAAATACTTGTCCGCCAGCCGCTTCATGTGGGGCAGCGTTTCCGGTTCCGCCGCCATGCCACCCAGAACGCCAAAGACGAACTGGATGAAATACGGCGGCTTCACCGCGCCCCGGTCCACGAAATGCTTCAGCATCGTCAGGTGCGACTGGTCGTAGCACTCGAACTCGAACCGCGCGCCACGCTCCTCACCCATCACGGCAAGAACGGTCTCTATGTCCCTCGGCGTGTTCTTGAACACCAGATCGTCGGTGTTCAGAAGAAACGGCTTCTCCCAGTCGAAGCGCCAGTCCCTGATGCGCGCCACCATCGGGTAAAGCGCGAAGTTCATCGACCCCATGTTCAGGCTGCACATCTCGGGCGAAAAGCGCCGGGGCGCAGCCAGCCGCTGATCGAGCGACATGATCGCCGATCCGCCTGTCGTCATGTTGACGACCGCATCGCAGCCTGCCCCAATCGCCGGCAGGAAAGCCGCCCAATGTTCGGGGTCGGCCGACGGATGCCCGTCCTCGGGCCGCCGCGCGTGCAGGTGCAGGATCGCGGCCCCTGCCTGCGCCGCCCCGATTGCCTGACCTGCGATGTCCTCTGGCCGGAACGGCAAATGCGGCGACATCGACGGGGTATGGATCGACCCGGTAACGGCGCAGGAGATGATGATCCTGCTCATCCCGGTGCGCCCACGGGCAGGTTCATCTCGGCGGCAAAAGCCAGCAGCGCATCCGTCAGCCGCTCCATGATCTCGCCCACCTGCGCCTCGGTCACGATCATCGGCGGGGCGACGATGAAGTGGTCGCCCGAATAGCCGCCACGCGACCGGCGCGGATAGATGATCAGTCCGCGCTGATAGGCGGCCTCGGTCAGCCGGTCGAAGGCCCGCCAGGCCGCGGGCAGCGGCTCTTTCGTCGTCCGGTCCGCCACCAGTTCAAAGGCCAACAGCAACCCCTTGCCCCGCACATCGCCGATGAAGGGGAACCGCTCCATCAGCCCCTGCAATTCTCGCTTCAGCACGGCGCCCATGCGGGTCGCGTTGCCCATCATGTCCTGCGCTTCGATTTCCTCGATCACCGCCAGACCGGCAGCGCAGGCCAGCGGGTTGCCGGCATAGGTAAAACCATGCAGGAACCCACCCTTCGCCAGCACCGCATCGACGATCGCATCGCGCGCCACCACCGCGCCCAGCGGCACATAACCCGCCCCGAACCCCTTCGACACGGCCAGGATGTCGGGCGCGGCGCCCCAGTGCTGGCCACCGAAGAACCGCCCCGTGCGGCCCCCGCCCGACATCACCTCGTCGTGGATCAGCAGGACGCCGTATTTCGTGCAAACCTGCCGCACCGCCTCCATGTAGCCCGCCGGCGGCACCAGCGCGCCGGTCGAGGCCCCGCCCACGGGTTCGAGGATAAACGCGCAGACCGTCTCGGGCCCCTCCTCGATGATCTTCGCTTCCAGCTGCGCCGCGTAGTGTGCACCCGTCGACGGATCGTCTGGGTCCAGCCCGTCCAGCCAGGCGCGTGGCGCGGGGACCTTGGGCATCGCCTGCATCATCGGCAGGAAAGGATCGCTCAGATGATCATAGCCCGACACCGCCAGCGCCCCGAGCGTGCAGCCGTGGTACGACGGCCAGCGCGAGATCACCTTCCAGCGCGACCCCTCGCCAATTGCAATCGCGTGCTGCCGCGCCAGCTTGATGGCCGATTCCACCGCCTCGGACCCGCCCGAGACGAAGAACACCCGCCCCATGCCGGGCCAGGCAAGGCTTGCCGTCTTTTCGGCAAGCCGTTCCGAGGCTTCGGTCACGAAGTGCAGACGGTAGCCAAAGGTCGACCGGTCCATCTGCGCCTTCATCGCCGCCAGGACACGCGGATTGGAATGCCCGATGTTGCAGACCATTGCCCCCGACGACCCGTCGATGAAACGGTTGCCTTCGGTGTCGTACATGTAGATGCCCTCGGCCCGGTCCAGAACAGGGCGCGGGTGTTCGGTCTGGTAGAACAGATGCGACACGGCATTGCGTTCCGGCAAGACAGTCATCGGCACATGATCCTTGCTTGGGACCGGCAGAGGGCCGGTTAACCGTCTTTCAATGTTCAGCTTTTCTTAACCACGACGCTTTGCGAAAACCGACACGGGCGCGGCGCAGTCGCGCTGCCCTGCCCGCTTGTGTAACCGCCCCCTGTTCGAGGTTTCGCGATGCCCCTTGGTCTTCGTGCCTGTCTTGCTGTTGTCTGTATTCTGGCCCAGGGCGGCGCAGCCCTTGCGCAATCCGGCATCGGGTTCGAGGGGGGCGAGACCGCCCTTGCGGCAGATGCGGCAGGGCTGGCTTCGGCCCGCCTTTCCGGAAACTTCAGGATCACCGGTCACCACGGGGCACAGATCGCCGTTTCCGCCACCCAGGACCCGGACAGCTGGCACGGCAGTCTTGAGGGGCATCTGTATCTGCTTCCGGGCAACGGACTGTCCTACGGGCTCTACGGCCAGTTGTCCGACCGCAACGACCAGGACACCTGGGCCCTTGCAACCGGAGCGGAGGTGCAAGTGCCTCTCGGGGCAGCAACCTCGGCCGAGATCTATGCGGGTCTGGGTCTCGCACCCGACCCGGTGCAGGAGTTCCTTCAGGCCGGCGTCGCAGTTTCGCACCGGGTCGGTCCCGACTTCTGGCTGGACGCCACGCTCGACCTTGCGGCTTTTGACGAGGCGCAGTTCAGCGCGAATCTTGCCACCCTGGCGCTGGGCGTGTCCTTCATGCCCGAACACGCACCGCTCGGTGCCTTTGCGCGGATCGAACGGCAGATCTGGTCCGGCCAAGATGCGCCAGAGGGCGAAACCCGCGCCATTGCGGGCATCACCGTCCGGTTTGGACAGCCGCCGCAGCACCGATCGGCCCGGCCTTTCCGGTCACGCGACATGATTGCCCCCCTCATCGCGGCCGGTGTGTTCTGAGACCCGGAACATTGACCTGAAATCAACACAATGTTTACCCCTTCGGGCCATCCTCCCTTCCCATGAACAGAGCCAGAGGCGGCGTCACCGCCTCGCATCGACATCAGGGGAGCGGAAGTCATGGCACTGACCGACCTTGGGCTGGGCAACGCCGGCCTCTTCGGAAAGAACAGCGTCCTTTCTGTGTCGTACGAGTTTCTGGGCAACCTGTTTCGCCCGCACGACAAGGCCTCGCGCCTGCAGCGCCTGACGGGGCGCAGCCCGCGGACATCGCCCGCGGGGCAAAAGCGGGCCCTTCACGGCCCCGATCTGCGCGACATGGACTATCTGCGCGACATCGACGGGCTCTAGGCCGCGACCTATTCGGGTGAACGGCCTGCTCCTTGGACCGGCGCGGGCTTTTCAAGCCGTTCCTGAT
>JBJOQI010000226.1:0-6380 GCA_046050045.1 Pseudomonadota bacterium
AAGACCCCGGTCGAGGGGATGTTCCTCAACTGCGGCTGGGGCACCGGCGGGTTCAAGGCGATCCCCGGTTCCGGCTGGGCGATGGCGGAACTGATGGCGCGGGGGCATTCGCCCCTGACCGAAGAGTTCAGCATGTACCGCTTCCGCGAGGGGCGGTTCATTGATGAGTCCGTGGCGGCAGGGGTGGCGCATTGAGGCCGCTCGACAACATCGTTGCCTCGCTTCTGCGCACCGAGGACCTGGCGTCTCGGGCGGCTCATCTGGTGTCGGGCGCAATCGTGGTCTGGCTGGGGACCTCGGTGCTGGCCGTGATCTGGCAAAGCCCCGAGTTCTTCTCGCGGTCGGGCGCGGTGGGGACCGGGCTGGTGCTGTCGTCCTTTGCCGTCGTCACGGTGATGCGGCAGTCCTATCAGACGCATCTCTTCAAGGGGCTGGTGCTGATCCTGCGCAACGACCTGCGGCTGCGCAACGCTGGCGACTCGACGCTGGTGCGCCAGCAGGGCGCGGAAATGGTGGCCGAGACGCCCGGCGAAATCGACCACGATCTGGAAATCATCGGCCGCCTGTTTGCCCGTCTCGAGCGCCGCTCGGGGCTGCCGCGGATGACCGAGGTCGGCCTTGCGCTGATCTCGACGCTGCAATGGGGATATGGCGATCTGCTTATCAACCGCCTGATGCTGTGCGGAGCCTGGAAATGCTGACACTGACCTGCCCCTATTGCGGCGTGGCTGCCGAGGAAACCGAACTGTCACCAGGGGGCGAGGCGCATCTGAAGCGCTTCGGGCCGGGGTCGAGCGACGAGGAGTTCGACAGCTACCTCTTCATGCGCAAGAACCCCAAGGGTGTGCATTTCGAGCGCTGGCGCCATGCCTATGGCTGCGGCAAGTGGTTCCTGGCCGCGCGCTGCACCGCGACACTCGAAGTCTTTGGCACCTACAGGGCCCAGACACCGGAACCGCCGCCCGAAATCGTGGCGGCGATCAGGGCGAAACGCCCCGGCTGGGAGGGATAAGGAATGAGCACGCGTCTTTCCACCGGCGGGCGGCTGATCGACCGGTCGCGGCCGATGAGTTTCACCTTCAACGGGCGGGGGCTTTCGGGCTATGCGGGCGACACGCTCGCCTCGGCGCTTCTGGCGCGCAATCAGATGCTTGTGGGGCGGTCCTTCAAGTATCACCGCCCGCGCGGCGTGGTGGCCTCCGGACCGGAAGAGCCGAACGCGCTTCTGGGTCTTGGCAAGGGCGGGCGGTTCGAGCCGAACCAGCGCGCCACCACGACCGAGCTGTTCGAGGGCGCCGAGACGGTCAGCCAGAACCACTGGCCGAGCCTGGAGTTCGACGTGGGCGCGGTGAACAACCGGCTGATGAAGTTCCTGCCGGCGGGCTTCTACTACAAGATGTTCATCCACCCGCGCAGCTTCTGGAAGCATGTCTACGAGCCGTTCATCCGGCAGTCGGCGGGCCTGGGCAAGGTGCCGCAGGACCGCGATCAGGACCGCTATGAACAGGCCTATGCCCATGCCGAGACGGTCGTGGTCGGTGGTGGCATTGCCGGGCTGACGGCGGCGCTGGCGGCGGCGCAGGCTGGCGGCCGGGTGATCGTGCTGGAACAGACGGCGCATTGGGGCGGGCGTGCGCCGGTCGATGGCGTGACCATCGACGGCAAGGATGCCGATACCTGGGTGAAGGACGCCGTCGAAGCCCTTGGAAAGATGCCGAATGTCACGCTGCGCCTGCGCACGCAGGCGACCGGCGTCTATGACCACGGCTACCTTCTGGCGGATGAGCGCCTTGCCGACCATACCCCGGGCGCGGACCTGCCGCGCCATCGCCTGTGGCGCATCCGGGCCGGGCGGATCATCACCGCGACCGGGGCAATCGAGCGGCCCTTGTCCTTTGCGGGCAATGACAAGCCCGGCGTGATGCTGGCCTCGGCGGTGCGGGACTATGTGGTGAACTACGCCGTCAGCCCCGGCGACCGCACGGTGATCGTGACCAACAACGACGACGCCTACCGCACGGCGCTGGCGCTGGCGGATGCGGGCCTGATCGTGCCCGCCGTGCTCGATGCGCGGACCGAGGCGAAGGGCGCGCTGCCCGACGCGGTGCGGTCGCGCGGCATCCGCGTGCTGGAAGGCCGGGGCGTTGCCCGGGTCAAGGGCGGCAAGCGGGTGATCTCGGTCGTGGTCTGCGCCCAGGCGGGCGAGGGCGCGGCGCTGGAGGAAATTCCCTGCGAGGCCGTGGCCATGTCGGGCGGCTGGTCGCCGGTTGTTCACCTGTGGAGCCATTGCGGCGGCAAGCTGACCTGGGATGAGACGCGGGCGATGTTCCGGCCCGATGCCACGCGCGCCCCGACCGGGGCCGACGGCAAGGCCATGGTTCTGGCCGTGGGCGCCGCGAACGGGATGCTGGTTGCCGACGAGGTTCTGGCCGACGCGCATGGCGCGGCGGGCGGCAGCGGGGCGGCTCCGGTCGCTGCGGTTCCGGCAGAGGCACCGATGTTGCCGGTCTGGGTCATGCCGCAGGGCGCGCCCTATGCGCTGCGGTCGAAGATGTGGCTTGATCCGCAGAACGACGTGAAGGTGACAGACGTCCAGCTTGCGGCCCGCGAGGGGTACGAGAGCGTCGAGCACACCAAGCGCTACACCACGCTGGGCATGGCGACCGATCAGGGGAAGCTCAGCAACATCAACGGTCTGGCGGTTCTGTCGCAGGCGCTGGAACAGGCGATCCCGGCGACCGGCACCACGACCTTCCGCCCACCCTACACGCCCCTGACCATGGGCGCGATCGCGGGCGAGGCGCGGGGCGAGATCTTCCAGCCGCTGCGCAAGACGCCGATGCATGGCTGGCACGAGGCGCATGGCGCGCATTGGGAGCCGGTGGGCCTCTGGCGACGGCCCTACACCTTCCAGCGGCCGGGCGAGACGGTGCACCAGTCTGTCGCGCGCGAGGTGAAGAACACCCGGCAAGCCCTTGGCCTGCTTGATGCATCCACGCTGGGCAAGCTGATCGTCAAGGGCCCGGATGCCGGACGCTTCCTCGACATGCTCTATACCGGGGTGATGTCGACCTTGCCGGTCGGCAAGTGCCGCTACGGGCTCATGTGCAACGAGAACGGCTTCCTGATCGACGACGGCGTCGTCGTGCGGATGTCCGAGGATACCTGGCTGTGCCATACGACCTCGGGCGGAGCGGACCGGATCCATGCGCATATGGAAGACTGGCTGCAATGCGAATGGTGGGACTGGAAGGTCTATGTCGCCAACGTGACCGAGCAGTTCGCGCAGGTGGCCGTTGTCGGCCCGAACGCGCGGAAACTGCTGGAGAAACTGGGCGGCATGGATGTCTCGGCCGAGACGCTGCCCTTCATGACCTGGAAGGAAGGCACGCTGGGCGGGTTCCGCGCGCGGGTGTTCCGGATCAGCTTCTCGGGTGAGCTTTCCTATGAAATCGCCGTGCCCGCTTCGGAAGGCCTTGCCTTCTGGGAGACGCTGGTCGAGGCCGGGCAGGAGTTCGGCGCGATGCCCTACGGCACCGAGGCGCTGCACATCATGCGGGCCGAGAAGGGCTTCATCATGATCGGGGATGAAACCGACGGCACTGTGATCCCGCAGGACCTGGGGCTGGACTGGGCGATCTCGAAGAAGAAGCCCGACTATCTCGGCAAGCGCGCGCAGGAGCGCAGCCACATGGCCAGCGCCGAGCGTTGGAAGCTGGTGGGGCTGGAGACGGTCGACGGCAGCGTGATCCCGGACGGGGCCTATGTGGTGGCCGAGGGATTCAACGCCAACGGCCAGCGCAACGTGCAGGGCCGCGTGACCTCGACCTATCACTCGCCCACGCTGGGCAAGGGCATCGCGATGGGACTGGTCCGGCGCGGGCCCGAGCGGCTGGGCGAGGTGGTGGAGTTCCCGACCACGGGTGGCCGTGTCGTGCGCGCCAGGATCGTCAGCCCGGTATTCTACGACCCTGAAGGAGCCAAGCAGAATGTCTAAGGCTGTCAGCCCCTTGAAAGGCGTTTCTCATACCGGTTTCGCAACGGTCGCGGATGCGGGCCTGCGCGGGATGATTACCCTGCGCGGCGATCTGGCATCGAAGAAGCTTGCCGCGGCACTGAAGGGCATCGGGCTTTCGGTTCCCGCCGCGCGGCGGGTCGCGCTGACGGGCGACAAGGGCGCGGCCTGGATGTCGCCGGACGAGCTTTTGCTGCTGGTGCCCTACGCCGAGGCTGCCGCGACGGTTTCTGCGCTGTCGCTGGCGCTGGCGGGGGAACATGCGCTGGTCGTCGATGTGTCGGACGCCCGGGCGGTGTTCACGATCTCCGGCGGCAAGGCCGATCAGGTGATCCGCAAGCTGTCGCCCGCCGATGTCGATGCCCTGGCCGAAGGCGAGGTGCGCCGGTCGCGCGTGGCGCAGGTGGCGGGTGCCTTCTGGCGGTCGGGGCCCGAGGACATCACCCTGGTCACCTTCCGTTCGGTCGCGGGTTACGTGATGGGCGTGCTGGAAATGTCGGCGCGGACCGGGTCGGAGTTGCGCTAGCCCTACTCCCGCACCGGGAATCGCGGCATCATCGGCGCATCAGTGCGGAGGTGGATGCCATGCGCATCGCGATACTCGGGACCGGCGCGGTCGGGCGGCGGCTAGCCGAAGGGTTCAACAGCCTGGGCCACGAGGTCATGCTGACCGCCCGCAGCGCCGACAATGGCGAGGCGGCGGACTGGGCAAGGGCCTTTGGCGGGCGGTCTGGCAGTTTCGCGGGTGGCGCGGAATGGTGCGAGCTTGCGGTGGTCGCGGTCCGGGGCGAGCACGCGGTGTCGGCGGTCGGCATGGCCGGGCCAGGCGCGCTGACCGGGAAGATCGTCGTGGATGTGACGAATCCGCTTGACTTCTCAAGGGGTTTTCCACCGTTCCTGACAGATGGCATGAACAACACGACGTCGGTCGGCGAGGCCGTGCAGGCCGCCCTGCCGGGGTCAAGCGTGGTCAAGACACTGAACACCGTCTCGAACCTGCTGATGACCGAACCGGGGCGGGTTGCCGGGCCGCATGACCTGTTCATCTGCGGCAATGATGCAGCGGCCAAGGCGCGGGTTGCGGGCCTTCTGGCCGAATTCGGCTGGGGCGCGCCGATCGACCTTGGCGGGATCGAGGCGGCGCGGGCGACCGAGGCCTGGCTTCTGCTCTGGACACGGCTTTACGGCGCGCTCGGGACGGCGGATTTCAACCTTCGGCTGGTCCGCAACGACTGACACGCCTGCTTGCCCTTGACCTTCGGGGCCGCTGGCCCCTTATTCGCCTTGACTGGAAAACCCCGCGCGAAAGGAGCCTGACATGGCCTTCACCCTTCCCGATCTTCCCTATGCGCACGACGCGCTCGCCTCGCTTGGCATGTCGAAGGAGACGCTCGAATATCACCACGACCTGCACCACAAGGCCTATGTCGACAACGGCAACAAGCTGGTTGCCGGCACCGAGTGGGAAGGCAAGTCGCTGGAGGACATCGTGCGCGGCACCTATCAGGCGGGGGCCGTGGCGCAGTCGGGCATCTTCAACAACGCCAGCCAGCACTGGAACCACAACGAGTTCTGGAAGATGATGGGGCCGGGCGAAAACAAGAAGATGCCGGGCAATCTTGAGAAGGCGCTGAACGAGGCCTTCGGGTCGGTCCAGGCCTTCAAGGACGCGTTCTCGGCGGCTGGCGCTGGCCAGTTCGGGTCGGGCTGGGCCTGGCTGGTCAAGGACAAGGACGGCAGCCTGAAGG
This sequence comes from Pseudomonadota bacterium, assembly GCA_046050045.1. Lineage (GTDB taxonomy): Bacteria > Pseudomonadota > Alphaproteobacteria > Rhodobacterales > Rhodobacteraceae > JAOADN01. The sequence continues at coordinate 5,764 of JBJOQI010000226.1, forward strand.
TCACCAAGACCGAGAATGGCGTGAACCCGCTCTGCTTCGGGCAGACCGCGCTGCTGGGCTGCGACGTGTGGGAACACAGCTACTACATCGACTTCCGCAACAAGCGCCCGGCCTACCTGACCAACTTCCTCGACAAGCTGGTGAACTGGGAAAACGTGGCCTCGCGTCTCTGAGCGCGGCTTGAACCGCAGGCGGTTCCTGAAGGGGCTCGCGGGGTTCGTCCTCGCGGGCCTTCTGGTTTCGGCCTACGGGTTCTTCATCGAGCCTGCGCTGCGGCTGCGGGTCCGGCGCTGGACGGTGCGGCCGCAGGGCTGGACCGCCGGGCCCCTGCGAATCGCGGTTCTTGCCGACATCCATGTGGGCGAGCCCTGGGTTGGCGCGGACCGGCTGGAACGGATCGTGGCGCGGACCAATGCGCTTGGGGCAGACCTGATCCTGTTTCTCGGCGATCTCGAGGCCGGGCACCGCTTTGTCAGCCGCAAGGTGCCGCTGGAGCAGGCGGCCGCAATCCTGGGTCGTCTGGCCGCGCCGCTTGGCGTTCATGCGGTACAGGGGAACCACGACTGGTGGCACGACGAGGCGGCGCAGGCGTCCGGCCATGGGCCGACGCGGGTGCA
>JBJOQI010000227.1:0-5702 GCA_046050045.1 Pseudomonadota bacterium
TTCTGGACATCGCTGCTGGTGCGCACGACCTCGTGGATTGCGCTGTTGCAGGGACAGGGGGTGGCCAACGATCTGCTGGTGGCCACGGGATTGCTGTCGGACGACGGGCGGCTGTCGATGATGTACAACATGACGGGCACCATCGTGGCGATGACGCATGTGCTGCTGCCGTTCATGATCCTGCCGCTGTACTCGGTGATGCGGGTCATTCCGCCGAGCTATGCCCGTGCGGCGCGCAGCCTGGGCGCGACAAGCTGGACGACCTTCCGCCGGGTCTACCTGCCGCAGACGCTGCCGGGGATCGCGGCGGGGTCGCTTCTGGTCTTCATCCTGGCGGTGGGCTACTACATCACGCCCGCGCTGGTGGGCGGCGCGGACGGGCAGCTGATCTCGAACCTGATCAGCTTCCACATGGCCAAGTCGAACTGGTCGCTGGCGGCTGCCATCGCGGCGATGCTGCTGGCGGCGATTCTGGTTCTTTACTGGCTCTATGACCGGCTGATCGGCATCGACCGGCTGAAGCTGGGCTGAGGGGGAAGGGAATGGCGCTTCCAAGCTATGCATCGTCGCTGGAACGGGTCTGGCACTATGCCTATCTGGTGATCTGCGGGCTGGTGTTCCTGTTCCTGATCGCGCCGATCCTGATCGTGATCCCGCTGTCGTTCAACGCCGAGCCCTATTTCACCTTCACCCCGAAGATGCTGGCGCTGGATCCCGAGGGCTATTCCCTGCGCTGGTATGACACGCTGCTGACATTGGGCCACCCCGCGCCCGACACGCCGCGCGACGGGACCTGGTGGCAGGCGGTCTGGGAGCGCGCAACCTGGGTGCAGGCGGCCAAGAACTCGTTCTGGGTCGGGCTCTGGGCCACGATCCTTGCCACGACGCTGGGCACGATAGCGGCATTGGGCCTGAGCCGGCCGGAAATGCCCTATCGCCGGCTGATCATGGCGCTGCTGATCAGCCCGATGATCGTGCCGATCATCATTATCGCGGTGGGGATGAGCTTTTTCTTTGCCAAGGCCTGCATCGCGCCAGACAGCGCGATGGGCGCGATGTTCGGCGTCTTCCTGTCCGAGAAGGGCTGTCTGGCCAATTCGCATCTGGGCGTGATCGTGGCCCATGCGGTGCTGGGCATTCCCTTCGTCATCATTACGGTGACGGCGACGCTGACGGGGTTTGACCAGTCGCTGATCCGGGCCGCGCAATCGCTGGGGGCGAACCCGCGCACGACCTTCTTCAAGGTCATCATGCCGCTGATCCTGCCGGGCATCATCTCGGGCGCGCTGTTTGCCTTCGTCACCTCGTTCGACGAGGTGGTGGCGGTGCTGTTCATCGCAGGGCCGGACCAGCAGACGATCCCGCGGCAGATGTTCAACGGCATCCGCGAGGCGATCAGCCCGGCGATCCTGGCGGTGGCGACGATCCTGGTCATCATCTCGGTCTGCCTGCTGACGGCGGTCGAGCTGCTCAGGCGCAGGTCGGAGCGGCTGCGGGGCGTGACGCCGCGCTGATCAGGGCAGGATCGACAGCCAGACCCAGACCGACAGGATCGACAGGGCGGTGCCGATCAGCACGCCCGAGGCCGCGACGCGGCGGGCGCGGCCGTACATGTCGGCGAAGAGGTATGCGTTCACCCCCGGTGCCATCGCGGCCGTGATCGTGGCCGAGCGGAGCTGATCGACCGACAGGCCGAAGCTGAAGCGGGCAAGGCCGTAGGTGATCGCCGGATGCGCAATGAGCGAGATCGCGACGACGAGAGCAATCGCGCGCAGGTCGCCTTCGGGCCGGTAGCGGAACAGCACGCCGCCAAGGCCGAAGAGCGCGGTCGGAATGGCGGCGCGGGTCAGCATGTCGATGCCGGCCCAGACCGTGGCGGGCAGGGGGTTCCCGGTCAGGTTGACGACAAACCCCAGCGCAATGCCGATCACCAGCGCATTGGTCGCGATGCCGCGGGCGATGCGGCCCGCGAGGGCAAGCGGCTGGATGGCCCCATGGCGGGCGCGCACGACCTCCATCGCGGTGATGCCGAAGGCGTAGAACAGCGGCGCATGGATCGAGATGATCGTGTAGTTGCCGGCCAGCGCGTCGGGCCCGTAGGCGCGTTCGGTGATCGGCAGGCCCAGGAGCAGCGAGTTCGAGAAGAGCCCGCAGAAACCGATGGCGACGGCATCCTCGGCCGGGCGACCGAGCAGGAGCGCGCCCCCGAAGCCCAGCGCAAAGCCCGAGAAGGCGCCGATGTAGAACGACAGCATCAGCCCGAGGTCGTAGTTCGCCGACAGGTCGAGCCGCGCGATCGAGGAAAACAGCAGGCAGGGCACCGCGAAGCCCTGTGCGAACTTCATCAGCCCGTCGACGGCATCGGGCGACAGCAGGCCGCGCCAGGCGGCGAGATATCCGCCGCCGATGACGAGGAAGACCGGCAGGATGACATCAAGAAGGGCCTGCACCGCGCCTAGTCCCCGAAGTCCAGCACCAGCCCGTCGTGGGCGGGGCGGATATGGGGGGGCAACTCGGCCACGAGGTCGTCGTAGTCGAGGTCGATATGCATGTTGGTCAGCACGGCCGAGGCCGGGGCGGCGCGCCCGATCCAGTCGAGGGTCAGCGCGAGATGGGCATGGGTCGGATGCGGCGTGCGGCGCAGCGCATCGACGATGAAGCAGTCGAGCCCCTCGAGATACGGCCAGGCCTCGTCCGGGATCGACAGCACATCGGGCAGGTAGGCGACTTTGCCGACGCGGAAGCCGAGCGCGTCGATATCGCCGTGGCTGACGCGGAAGGGGGCGAGCCGGATCGTGCCGCCCGCGCCCGTGATCTCGAAGGGGCCGCGGATGGTGTGCAGATCGCAGATCGGCGGATAGCTCGACCCCTCGGGCTGCACGAAGGCATAGGCGAAGCGCGACAGAAGCGCGGACTGGGTATCGCCGTCGGCCCAGACCGGAACCCGGCGGCGGGTCAGGAAGACGATCTGGCGCAGGTCGTCGAGGCCGTGGACATGGTCGGCGTGCGAATGGGTATAGGCGACGGCATCCAGATGGCGCACATCGGCGTCGAGCAGCTGGCTGCGCATGTCGGGGGTGGTGTCGATCAGGACGGCGGTGGTGCCGCCGGTGTCGATGCGTTCGACCAGCAGCGAGCAGCGGGTGCGGCGGTTCAGCGGGTTGTCAGGATTGCAGTCGCCCCAGATGCCGCCGATCCGCGGCACTCCGCCCGACGAGCCGCATCCCAGGATGGTGAAGCGGAGCCGCGCCATCAGGCGGCCTTTGCCGGGCTGGCGGCGCGCCGGAACAGGCGGTCGAAGTTCGCCTCGGTCCGGGCGGCGAATTCGGCGAGCGTCAGGCCGTAGAGCGCCGCGCCGACCCTGGCGGTATGGGCGACATAGGCCGGTTCGTTGCGCCGTCCGCGATGCGGCGGCGGGGCGAGGTAGGGGCTGTCGGTTTCCAGAAGGATGCGGTCGAGGGGGGCGGCGCGGAAGATCTCGCGCAGCTCGTCCGACTTCGGGAAGGCGGCGATGCCCGACATCGACAGGTAGAAGCCCAGATCGAGCGCGGCGCGGGCCAGCCCGGCCCCGGAGGAGAAGCAGTGCATCACGCATGTGTAGGGGCCGGCGCGGAATTCCTCGGTCAGGACGCGGGCCATGTCTTCGTCGGCGTCGCGGGCATGGATGATGAGCGGCAGGCCGGACTGGCGCGCGGCCTGGATGTGGATGCGCAGGCTCTGCTGCTGGATCGCCATGCTGTCGGCGCGGTAGTGGTAGTCGAGCCCGGTCTCGCCGATGCCGACGCAGTGGGGGTGGCGCGCGACGGCGAGCAGCTGATCGACCGAGATCAGCGGTTCCTCGGCGGCGCTGAGGGGGTGGATGCCAAAGGCGAAGAACACCTCGGGGTGGGTTTCGGCCAGGGCGCGCACGACGGGTTCCTGATGCGGGCGGGTGCAGATCGTGACCATGCGGTGCACCCCGGCGGCACGCGCCCGGGCGATGATCGCGGGCACCTCGCCCTCGAAATCGGGGAAGTCGAGGTGGCAGTGGCTGTCGGTGATCAGGGGCGTGTCGGTCATGGGAAGGGTCTTCGGGCGGGCAATCGAGCGGGTGGGCCTTCAGGCCAGCCGGCCTGCCGTCTCGGCGATCTTCACGACCATATCGAGGAGAAGCGCGGCAGGGTCAAGGTTCACGTCCCGGCCATGCCGGATGCGGGCCGAAAGCTCGGCCTGAAGGTCGGCCCAGACCCGCGCGGCCTGGGGCGAGGGTGCAAGGCGCGCCAGCAGCGCGGCCTCGCCCGCCGCCGCCTCGGGCAGATCGGTACCGAGTGTGCCGCGACGGGCGAGACGCGCGAGGAAGGCGGGCAGGAGCGTGAAGGCAAGGTCGGTGCGCGCCTCGGCCCCGCGGGCGACGGCGCTGTCGGCCAGTGCCGCGGCACGGGCACGGTCGAGCCGGGGCAGGGTGGCGAAAAGCGCGCAGAAGGCGGCGTAGACCTCGGGCCCGTCGAGAAGGGCGAGGCGCACGGCGTCACCTGCGGAACCGCCCGACAGGGCGGCAAGCCCGTCGGGCGCTGCAACGCCCGCCTGGGCCAGCGCGGCGGCGAGGTCGTCCGGCGACAGCGGGCCAAGCCGCAGGTCGCGGCAGCGCGAGCGGATCGTCGGCAGGAGCGACGAGGGCTGGTGGCTGACCAGGAGGAAGGTGACGCGGGCGGGCGGTTCCTCGAGCAGCTTCAGCAGCGCGTTGGCGGCCGAGGGGTTCATCTCGTCGGCGCAGTCGACGATGACGACACGCCGCCCGCCGTCGGCGGCGGACAGGCGCAGGAAGGAAATCAGGCGGCGCACGTCCTCGACCCGGATGTCCTGCGACAGGCGGTCGCCGCGGTCGTTGGCGGTGCGGCGCAGGAGGAACAGGCGCGGCTCGGCCAGGGCGAGCATCCGGCGCAGGACCGGGTGGTCGGGCGTGGCTTCGAGGCTGGCAGGGGGCGGCGGAGGATCTCCGAAGAGCCCGCCGCCCGAGGTCTCGGGCGCGGTCAGAAGAAAGCGGGCGATGGCCCAGGCGAGCGTGGCCTTGCCGACGCCGCGCGGGCCGTTGAGCAGCCAGGCATGGTGCAGCCGGTCGGCGGCAAAGGCATCGAGGATTGCGGCCTGCGGGGCGGCATGGCCGAAGACGCGGGGCGTCTCGCGGGGGTGCGGCGCGCCCGGCACCCGGTCGGGTTCAGGCAGGGCGGCCTCGTCGCTCACAGCCGGTCCTTGACGAGGGCGAAAATGTCGGCGGCAACCGTCTCGGGGGGGCGCCCGCCGTCGATCACCCGGACGCGGCCGGGAAATTCTTCAGCGAGGCCAAGGAAGCCTGCGCGCATCCGCACCTGCATCGGCAGGCCGAAATCCTCGAACCGCTCCTCGGCGGTCTGGCGGCCCTTGGCGCGCGACAGGCCGAGCGCGGGGTCGATGTCGACGACGATGGTCAGGTCGGGTTCGCGGCCGATCATCAACCCGTGCAGTGCATCGACGTCGGCGCGCAGGTCGCCGCGCGTCAGGCCCTGGTAGACGCGGGTGGAATCCGCGAAACGGTCGGTGATGACGATGCTGCCGCGCGCGAGCGCAGGCAGGATCGTGCGTTCCAGATGGTCGCGCCGGGCGGCGGTGAAGAGCAGGATCTCGGTTTCGGCCGACCAGCGTGCGGGGTCGCCTTCGAGAACGAGGCGGCGGATTTCCTCGGCCCC
>JBJOQI010000228.1:0-4527 GCA_046050045.1 Pseudomonadota bacterium
CCCCGCGCCTTTTACCTGACCTTCGACAATGTGGAAGTGGGCCGGATGCAGGCCCGCGCCGTGCTGGAGGCCGCGCCGAAGGGCCGTTATGTGATGATCAAGGGCTCTCCGGTCGATCCGAATGCCGATTTCCTGCGCGGCGGCCAGCAAGAGGTCTTGCAGGCGGCCCTCGACGCGGGCGACATCACCATCGTCGGCGAGGCCTATACCGACGATTGGCAACCCGCCAATGCGCAAAAGAACATGGAACAGATCCTGACCGAGACCAACAACGGCGTCGACGCCGTTGTGGCCTCGAATGACGGCACGGCCGGTGGCGTCGTGGCGGCCTTGACCGCGCAGGGTTTGGCGGGGATGCCGGTGTCGGGTCAGGACGGCGACATGGCCGCGCTGAACCGTGTGGCGCTCGGCACGCAGACCGTGTCGGTCTGGAAGGACAGCCGCGCTCTGGGTAAGGCCGCGGGCGAAATCGCCGTCGCGCTCGCCTCGGGCACCGCGATGGACGCCGTTGCCGGCGCCGGCAAGTTCACCTCGCCGGGCGGCAAGGAACTGAACGCGGTTCTTCTCGCCCCGCAGCCGATCACCAAGGACAATCTGAACCTGGTGCTCGATGCCGGGTGGATCTCGAAAGAAACCCTCTGCGCCGGTGTTTCCGGCGTGGCCGTCTGCGAGTAAGCTCTTCGGCGAATAGCAAGGTGACGTCCCGGCTTCGGCCGGGACGTCATCATACAGAAGGGGGAGGGCGTCGCCTTCGGCGTCCTGGGGGAGGAACAGGAATATGACGGAAACGGGTCTTTCCGCCCGCGAGGCCGCGCCCAAGCGCGGCATCATCGATACACTGGAACTCGACGTCAGGCTTCTGGGGATGCTCATGGCCTTTGCGGCTGTGGCGGTCGTCTTCACGATCTGGACCGGGGGGACTTTTGTCGGCCCGCGCAACGTCTTCAACATTTCGGTGCAGACCGTCCCCGTCGCCATCATGGCCTGCGGCATGGTCTTTGTCATCGTCGCGCGCCACATCGACCTGTCCGTCGGCTCGATGCTGGCGATGTGTTCGGCCATCATGGCGATGAGCCAATCGTACTGGCTGCCTTCGCTGTTCGGGCTTGAGTATGGCTCGCCCGTCATTCTTGTCGCGACGATCATCGTCGGGCTTGCGGCGGGCACGGTCATGGGGGCCATGACCGGCTGGCTGGTCGGTTACCAGGGTATCCCGTCGTTCATCGTGACGCTGGGGGGGCTTTTCGTCTGGCGCAACGTCAACTGGTTCACGACCAACGGGCAGTCCGTCTCGCTGACCGACCCCAATCTTCTGATGTTCGGCGGCACGGAAGGCGTTCTCGGCGCGGCGGCAAGCTGGGTGCTGGGCCTGATCGCGGCGGCGCTTGCGGTCTGGGGCATCGCTGCCTCGCGTCGCAACAAGCTGCGCCATGGCTTCATGGTCAAGCCGGTCTGGGCCGAGACCGTGATGGGCGGGCTGATCGTCGGGGTGATCCTGCTGTTTGTCGGCTGGCTGTCGCGCTACCCGATCCCCGAAGCGAAGCTGAAGCGGATCTTCGAGGCGCGGGGTGAAGTCCTTCCCGAAGGCTACACGGCCATGCACGGCCTGCCGATTTCGGTCCTGATCCTGATTGCGGTCGCCGTCGCAATGACTGTCATTGCCCGCAAGACCCGCTTTGGACGCTACATCTTCGCGATGGGCGGCAACCCTGACGCGGCCTCGCTGTCGGGGATCAACACGCGATTCCTGACGGTGAAGATCTTCGCGCTGATGGGGTTCCTCTGTGCCCTGGCCGCGCTGATCGCCCAGGCCCGCCTGCAGAGCCACGGCAACGACATCGGCATGCTTGAAGAGCTTCGCGTCATTGCTGCGGCCGTGATCGGCGGTACCGCGCTGGCAGGGGGGGTCGGCACGATCTACGGCGCCGTCCTGGGGGCGCTGATCATGCAGTCGCTGCAGTCGGGAATGGCGATGGTCGGGGTCGATACGCCGTTCCAGAACATCATCGTCGGCCTCGTGCTTGTCGTAGCCGTCTGGGTCGACATTCTCTATCGCAAACGTCTGGGGCTTTCGAAATGACAACAGACACCCGCACGCCGCTGGTCGAGATGCGCAACGTCTCGATCTCGTTCGGGGGGATCAAGGCCGTCGATCACGTCTCGATCGATCTTTACCCCGGCGAAGTGGTTGGATTGCTTGGCCACAATGGCGCGGGCAAGTCGACGCTCATCAAGTGCTTGTCCGGAGCCTATCAGATGGACGCCGGGGAAATCCTGATCGACGGCAAGAAGGCCGAGATCGCCAACCCCCGCGACGCGCGTTCCCACAACATCGAGACGATCTACCAGACGCTTGCGCTGGCCGATAACCTCGATGCGGCGTCGAACCTGTTCCTCGGGCGCGAGCTTGTCGGTGTCGCGGGGCTGGTTGATGACGCCAAGATGGAAGCCGAGACGCGCAAGATCATGGGTCGCCTGAACCCGAACTTCCGCAAGTTCAACGTGCCGGTTTCTGCCCTGTCAGGCGGCCAGCGGCAGTCGGTCGCGATCGCGCGGGCGGTCTACTTCAACGCCAAGATCCTGATCATGGACGAGCCGACCGCAGCACTGGGCCCGCACGAGACCCAGATGGTGGCCGAGCTGATCCAGGAGCTGAAGAACCAGGGCCTGGGCATCTTCCTGATCGAGCATGACATCCACAACGTCATGAAGCTTTGCGACCGGGCGAGCGTGATGAAGAACGGCCAGCTCGTCGGGACGGTGAACGTCAAGGACGTGACCGACGACGACATCCTCGGCATGATCATCCTGGGCAAGAAACCGGCCCATCTGGCCGCATGACCGGTGCGCCTTCGGGCGCACCCCGTTAAATCGTAGAGGATCGCCATGATACGCTACGCCGTCGTCGGCGCCGGCTGGATTTCGCAGGACGCCTTCATGCCTGCGGTCGCCCTGACCGGGAACTCCCGGATGCAGGCCATCGTCTCAGGCAGCACAGAGGCCGCCCGAAGACTTGCGACATTCCATAGCGTGCCAGAAGTCGTTGGCTACGACGGCTATGATGCCCTGCTGGCCAGTGACCGCGTTGATGCGGTCTACATCGCGCTGCCCAACGACCTGCACGCCGACTACACGATCCGCGCCCTCAGGGCGGGAAAGCACGTGATGGTCGAAAAACCCCTGGCAACCTCGCTTGCCGAAGGCGAAGCGATGGTAGCCGCCGCCCGCGAAAGCGGGGTCTTCCTGATGACAGCCTATCGGCTGCACAACGAACCCGGCACTCACGCCATGCTCGGCGCCGTTCGGGCGGGGCAGATCGGTGACCCGGTCTATTTCGCCTCGACCTTCGGCTTCCAGACGCAACTCGGCAACCACCGGCTCAAGGCCGGTCACTGGGGCGGGGCGCTGCCCGACGTCGGCGTCTATTGCCTGAATGCCGCGCGCCATGTTTTCGCGGCCGAGCCGGTTGCGGTGCAGGCCATGGCTAGCCGCCCGGTCAATGACCCGCGCTTTACCGAAATCGACGCCAGTCTGGCCGTGACGCTGCGGTTCCCCGGGGAACGCCTGGCGCAATTCTTCTGTTCCTTCGGTTCGGGCACTTCGGAAACGATCCGGATTGTCGGCTCGGCGGGCGAAATCCTGGTCGATCGCGCCTTCAAGTTTGACACTGCCTTGCACCTTTCAATCCAGGAGGAAGGGCAGGACGTGCAGGACCGTGCCTTCCCGCAGGTCGACCATTTCGCAGGCCAGATCGCCTATTTTTCCGATTGCATTGCTGCCGGGATTCCGCCCGAAGCGGATGGCGAAGAAGGTCTTGCCGATCTGCGGGCCCTTCTGGCGATTGATGAGGCGGCCCGAACGGGCGAGACGATCCTGCTTGAGCCACGGGCATTCAAGGCCGGAATCCGGACGGACATGGCCCGCGCCTTCGCGCCGACGACCAAGCGGCTGGTGCTTTGACCCGGCGGTGTCACTGACTACGGCTGATGGCCTTTGAACCGCGACCGAGTATTCATCCAAACGCGACCGGACCCCTGTGATCGGTCGAGTCCGGCAGACTTGAACTGAGGCAGGAATTCAGACCCGGAAACGTCCCGGCGTAGCACGGACTTGCCCGGTTCTTTTGGAGAGCGATTGGTTCATATGTGGGGCCTACTCGCTGCCAAATAGAAGGCTCGGGTAGGGGTAAAGGTGACCGGTTCGCATGCGTCTGACAGCACCGCCACCCGTCTTCTTCGGATTGTTCCCTGCACCCGATTGCGGTCGGGGCGTCGGTTGGATTCAAGGGCCGATGTCCGACTGCGAGCCGGTGGTCCTGGCCCTTGGCCGGTCACCGGCGGCGGCCGTTTTCGTCAAAGTGCAAGGCCTGGCCCAGGTCGAAGCCGAGTCCGACGCTTTCGCCTACCGTTGCCTGAAGCCTGCCGTGCCCTTGCACGCAGACCATGCCGACCGGGGTGGCCACATGGACCAGGCTCTGGTTGCCAAGCCGCTCGACCAGCCTGACCACACCCGAGAGCGACGCGCCGG
>JBJOQI010000229.1:0-7951 GCA_046050045.1 Pseudomonadota bacterium
CTGCTTCAGTCGTCCTTCACGGGCATCTGCCCCGCTGCCTCGGTCTTTCGGGCGATGGGCCTGAAACAGGGGTGATGACAATGCGCGCGATGATCCTTGGGCTTGCCCTGACCGGGCTTGCCGTTCCCTCGGCCGCGGCCGACCTCGTCCTGGCCCCGGTGACGGTGTCCGAGACGAAGGCGCTTTTCGGCCGGGTCGAAAGCCGCTTCGTCGTGCCGGCCCGCAGCCGGATCGGCGGCACGCTGACCACGCTGGACGTCAGCGAGGGCAGTGCGGCCGAGACCGGGCAGGTCATCGCGCGGATCGTCGATCCGAAACTGGAATCGCAGCTTGCCGCCGCCGATGCCCGCATCGCGGCTGCAAGATCCCAGCTTGCCAATGCCGAAACCGAACTCACCCGCAACGAAGCCCTGCTCGACCGAGGCACCACCACGGTGCAGCGTGTCGATCAGGTCCGCACCACGCTCGAGGTCGCGCGCAATGCCGTGGCCGAGGCCGAGGCCGCGCGGGCGGTGACGGTTCAGCAGATTGCCGAGGGCGAAATCGTCGCCCCGGCCTCGGGGCGCGTGCTGACCGTTCCGGTCCGTCTGGGCGAGGTCGTGATGCCGGGCGAGCCTGTCGCCACCATCGCGGGCGGCGGGGTCTTCCTGCGGCTTGCCATCCCCGAACGCCACGCGCCGGACCTGGCGGTGGGGGCCGAGGTGGATGCCGGGAATGCCAGGGGCCGGATCGAGAAGGTCTATCCCCAGATCGAAAATGGCCGCGTCATCGCCGATGTCGCGGTCGATGGCCTGTCCGATGCCTTCATCGGCCAGCGCGTCCTGGTCCGCGTGCCCGTCGCTTCGCGTGACGTACTGGCGGTGCCGGACAGCGCCATCGCGTCGCGCGCCGGGCTCGACTTCGTGACGATCCATGCGGGCGGGGCCGAGGCCGAGGTGACGGTTGTTCCGGGTGGTCTTGTCGAAACCCCCGAGGGCCTGATGCGTGAAATCCTGACCGGCCTGCGCGCCGGCGACGCGGTGGTTGTGCCATGAGCAACGAAACCCGGACGCCCGTCGTGCAGTCGCCCGGCATCGCCGGTGCGCTGACCCGCGCCTTCATCGCCTCGCCCCTGACGCCGCTCGCGCTGCTGGCGGCGCTGATCCTCGGCGTCGTCGCGCTGATCACCCTTCCGCGCGAGGAAGAGCCGCAGATTTCCGTGCCGATGGTCGATATCCACATCCGTGCCGACGGCCTGCGGGCCGACGACGCGGTCAAGCTGGTGACCGAACCGCTTGAAACCATCGTCAAGTCGATCCCCGAGGTCGAGCACGTCTATTCCCAGACGCAGGACGACGGCGCGATGGTGACGGCGCGGTTCATGGTCGGCACCTCGTCGGATGCGGCGATCCTGCGGGTGCACGAAAAGGTGCGCGCCAACATGGATCGCATCCCCAAGGGCATCCCCGAACCGCTGATCGTGGGGCGCGGCATCGACGATGTGGCGATCATGGTCGTGACCCTTTCCCCAAAGGCCGGGGCCGCTGAGCGCTGGACCGCCGCGGACCTGACGCGCGTGGCGCGCGAGGTGCAGGTGGCCGTCTCGGCCCTGCCCGACATCGGGCTGACCTACATCGTCGGCGAACAGGCCGAGGAAATCCGCGTGACCCCCGACCCCGAACGCCTGGCACAGGCGGGCCTGACGCTGCAGGCGCTCGCGGGCAAGATCGAGGGCGCGAACCGCGCCTTTGCCGTCGGCACCGTGCGCCAGGACGGCGCGCAGATCGGCCTTGTCGCGGGCGAAACGCTGGGCGATCCGGCCAGCATCGCCAACCTTCTGGTCACCACGCGCGACGGCCGCCCGGTCTATGTCCGCGACGTGGCCGAGGTGAGCTTTGCCACCGACACCGCGGAACAGCGGGTCTTCACGATGCAGCGGACCGATGCGAGCCTGTCCCGCGTGCCCGCCGTATCCCTCGCCGTGGCCAAGCGCCCCGGCGCGAACGCCGTGACCATCGCCGAGGAAATCCACGCCGAGGTCGAACGGCTCGAAGGCGGGGTGATCCCGCATGACCTGACGGTGGAAATCACCCGCGACTATGGCGAGACGGCCAACGAGAAGGCCAACGAACTGCTGTTCCACCTTGGCCTTGCCACGCTGTCCATCGTGGCGCTGGTCTGGCTGGCCATCGGCTGGCGCGAGGCGCTGGTCGTGCTGATCGTGATTCCAGTCACCATCCTGCTCACGCTCTTTGCCGCGCGGGTCATGGGCTATACGCTGAACCGCGTCAGCCTTTTCGCGCTGATCTTCTCCATCGGCATTCTGGTCGACGACGCCATCGTGGTGATCGAGAACATTGCCCGCCACTGGGGCATGCACGACGGGCGCAGCCGCAAGCAGGCAGCCATCGATGCGGTGGGCGAGGTGGGCAACCCCACCATCGTCGCCACGCTGACCGTGGTCGCAGCACTTCTGCCGATGCTGTTCGTGTCGGGCATGATGGGGCCATACATGTCGCCCATTCCCGCTAATGCCAGCGCGGCGATGGTGTTTTCCTTCTTCGTCGCGGTCATGGTGACGCCCTGGCTGATGATGAAGTTCGGCAAGTCGCATGGCGGCCACGGCGAAAGCCACGAGGCGGCGGACGGTGGCATCCTGGGCCGGATCTACCGCGCCACCGCTGCGCCGATCCTGGCCACGCGTCGCCGCTCGGGCATCTTCCTGATCGTCGTGATGATCGCGACCTTCGCCTCGATGGGCCTGTTCTACACCAAGGACGTGACGGTGAAGCTTCTCCCCTTCGACAACAAGTCCGAGCTTTCGGTCGTTCTCGACATGCCGCGCGGCGCGTCGGTCGAGGACACCGACCGCACGCTGCAGCAGATTGCCGCGGCGCTTGGGCCGGTCGAGGAAATCACCTCGGTCCAGTCCCACGCCGGGACGGCGGCGCCCTTCAACTTCAACGGTCTGGTGCGCCACTACTACCTGCGCGCCGAGCCGCGCTATGGCGACCTGCAGGTGAACCTGTCGCCAAAGACCGAACGCGACCGGGAAAGCCACGACATCGCGCTCGACCTTCGGGATCGCATCCACACGCTCGACCTGCCCGAAGGCGCGGTCGTGAAGGTGGTGGAGCCGCCGCCCGGCCCCCCCGTGATGGCGACCCTGCTGGCCGAGGTCTATGGCCCCGATGCCGAGACGCGGCGCGCCGTGGCAACCAGGCTGCGCGGCATCTTCGAAGGCATCCCCTTCATCGTCGATGTCGACGATAGCTTCGGCACGCCTGCCGAACGGCTGCGCCTGACGCTCGATGACGCGAACCTCGACTTCCACAAGGTCGAACAGTCGGACGTCTTCGACACCATCGGGATGCTCTACCGCGGCACCACGGTCGGCTATTCGCACCGCTCCGGCGGGCGGCAGCCGATCCCGATCGTCATGTCGCCGTCCAAGGCGGGCGGCATCGTGGACGAAGCCGCGATGGCCACGCCGATCCCGGCGAACCTACTGCCGGGCGACCGCTCGGTGGTGGAACTGGGCGACGTCGTGACCCTTGCCACCGAAACCCAGTCCTTCCCGGTCTTCCGCCACAACGGCAAGGCCGCCGAGATGGTGACGGCCGAGCTTGCCGGCGACTACGAGGCACCGCTCTACGGCATCATCGAGGTACAGCGCGCCATCGACGCCGCCGACTGGGGCGATCTGCCCAAGCCCGAGATCGCGCTCAATGGCCAGCCAGAGGACACCAGCCACCCGACGCTGCTGTGGGATGGCGAATGGGAAGTGACCTGGGTCACCTTCCGCGACATGGGCGCGGCCTTCATGGTGGCGCTTCTCGGGATTTACATCCTTGTCGTGGCGCAATTCGGGTCGTTCAAGCTGCCGCTGGTCATCCTCACGCCGGTGCCGCTGACCTTCATCGGCATCCTCGGCGGGCACTGGCTGTTCGGCGCGCCCTTTTCGGCCACCTCGATGATCGGCTTCATCGCGTTGGCGGGCATCATCGTGCGCAACTCGATCCTGCTCGTGGACTTCATCCGCAACGCGCAAGGCGAGGGGCGTCCGCTGCGCGACGTCCTGCTCGAGGCGGGCGCGATCCGGTTCAAGCCGATCCTGCTGACCGCGCTTGCCGCGATCATCGGGGCGATCACGATCCTGACCGACCCGATCTTCCAGGGGCTCGCGATCTCGCTGCTCTTCGGGCTGGCCTCTTCGACCATCCTCACCGTGCTGGTGATCCCGGCCATCTACATGGTGTTCAGGGGTGGCCAGCAGGTGGCAGAAACGGCTTGATCGTGCAGCGGGTCGGTCAGATCCCCTGCCGCGCGATTGCCGCCGCGCGGATGGCTGTCAGCGTCTGCCGGGGCGTCAACGCCTCGGCCGGGACGATCAGGTCGAGAACGGCCCCGCTGGCAGAGTCGCGTGCGCGTTCAAAGGCGGCCGGGAAATCCTCGGTCCGCTCGACCCGCTCTGAATGAAAGCCGTAGGCGCGGGCGAGGGCGGAGAAGTCCGGGTTCACCATCCCGGTTCCAGACACGCGGGCCGGGTAGTTGCGTTCCTGATGCGCCCGGATGGTCCCGTAGATTCCGTTGTTCACGATGAGCACGATGGGCTGAGCCCCGGCCTGCGCGGCCGTGGCGAGTTCCTGACAGTTCATCTGGAAATCGCCGTCACCGGCAAAGCAGATGACCATCCTGCCCGGATGGGCGACCTTAGCCGCGATGGCTGCTGGCAGGCCGTAGCCCATCGCGCCGGATTGCGGCGCAAGCAGCCGCGCCTCGGGCCCGAAACGGAAGAACTTGTTCGGCCAGGCAGTGAAGTTGCCAGCACCATTGGTCAGGATAACATCCTCGGGCACGGCCTGGCGGAGGTGTGCCATCACCTGGGCCATGTCCAGCCCGACGGGCTGCGGCGGTAGATCGAACGACTGCTCAAAGGCGGCCCTTGCCTGCGACAGCCAGTCCGCCCAGCCGCTCCTGACCGGGGCAAGCGCCGCGGCAAAGGCATTTGGACCGGCATGAATGCCGATGTCGGGGATGTAGATCTTGCCGATCTCCCGGTCGGACGGGTGGACGTGCACGAGACGCTGCCGCGGGCGCGGCACCTCGAACAGCGTGTAGCCTTCGGTCGAGATCTCGCCAAAACGGGTGTTGATGGCCAGGACCACGTCGGCTTCGGCAATTGTCCGGCGGACAGAGGCGGTCAGCCCGAGGCCGAGATCGCCGCCGTAGCAGGGTGAGTTGTTGTCGAACATGTCCTGGTGCCGCAAGGCCGCGATCACCGGAATGCCCGAGGCTTCGGCAAAGCGTTGCAGATCGGCGCGGCCGTGCGCCGTCCAGTTGCTGCCACCGATCATGATGGCAGGCCTTTCGGCTCGTGACAGCAGGTCAAGCGCTTCGGCGACCGCCGTGGCATCGGGCGCCGGCTCGGCAATCCGGGGCGGGCCAGCCAGTGGCGCGGCGTCGGTCGTTGCTGTCAAAATGTCTTCGGGCAGGGCGACGACGACGGGCCCCGGCCGTCCGGTCAGGGCAGTGACCCAGGCGCGGGAGAGAAGTTCCGGGATCCGGTCCGCGTCGTCGATCTCGACCACCCATTTCGCGACTGTGCCATAAAAGGCCCGGTAGTCGATTTCCTGAAACGCCTCGCGCCCGCGCATGTCGGTGCCGACCTGACCCACGAACAGGATCATGGGCGAGCTGTCCTGCATGGCCGTATGGACGCCGATCGAGGCATTCGTCGCACCCGGCCCACGGGTGACCATGGCGATGCCCGGCTGCCCGGTCAGCTTCCCCCAGGCTGCGGCCATGAAGCCTGCGCCCCCTTCGTTGCGGCACAGGACGAAGTCGAGCTTGCCCTGCGTGTCATGCAGGGCATCGAGGACGGCAAGGTAGCTTTCGCCGGGAACGCCGAAGGCCTTGGTCGCCCCGAGTGCAACGAGGCTTTCGACAAGTATCTGACCGCCGTTGCGCATGTCGACCTCTCCGCTGTCCGATGTCCCCTGGGGACAATTCCGGCGCAGCATCACGCTTCGCCGGGAAATGGCAAGGTGCCGGGATTGCGGGCGGCTTTTCCGCCCGCGATCCTTCGCGTAGGTATCGCTGCATGACGATCGTCCTCTACTCGACCCTTTATGGCGAGCGCGAGCCGCTGAACCCCGATTGCTTCGGCGGATTTCGGGCCGACCGGACGGTCGTGGTCAGCGACCGGCCACGGGAGGTGCCGCCGGGCGTCGAACTGATTGTCGAGCCGGAACCGGTCAGCGACCCTGCCCGCGCTTCGCGCCGCGCCAAGCTCATGCCGCACCGGTTCTTCCCGGACGCAGACTGGACGATCTGTCTCGACAACAAGTCGAAGCTGCTGCGCGATCCCCGCGAGATCATCGCCGTCCTTTCGGCGCGGACGGATGCCGATTTCTTCGCCTATCCGCATTTCCGCAGGACCTGCGTCTATCAGGAGATCCGCGCTGTCCTGGAAAACGGGCTCGACGATCCCGGAGTCGTGCGGGAACGCTGGCGCACCTACCGGCGCGAGGGCATGCCCCGGAACGCCGGGCTGATCGAGGGCCATTTCATCGTGCGCCGCAAGTCGGACGAGGTTGCCAGCTTCGGCGAGGCCTGGTTCGATCAGGTGATGCGATACTCGCGGCGCGATCAGCTGTCCTTTCCCTATCTCGTCTGGAAGACGGGTTTCAGGTATGGGCTTATCGCCGCCCCCCCGCGTGCCGAAACCGTCAAGCTGACGGTCTTCGACCGCGCGAACCGGGTGCCCGATTTCCCGCGACAGGCGGTCTTGTACCAGTGGCTCCGGGGCCATTGGCACGCGCTTCGGCGCAGGATCGCGCGCAGATAGGCCGATCCGTCCCGCCGCGGGGGTACGGTGAGATACGCGATGTGGTGTTACCTTATTGCCCCTACCCAAACACTGGGCACGCCCCTATAGTCCATGTGGAACATCGGGACTGAACACCGAGGGGAAGGTTATGCGCTGTCCGTTCTGCGGAAATGTCGACTCTCAGGTCAAGGACTCTCGGCCGGCCGAGGATCACGTCGCCATCCGCAGGCGAAGGTTTTGCCCGGCCTGTGGTGGCAGGTTCACGACCTATGAACGCGTCCAGCTGCGCGATCTGGTGGTCATCAAGTCATCGGGCAAGCGCGAGGATTTCGACCGCGACAAGCTGGAGCGATCGATCCGTATCGCGATGCAGAAACGGCCGATCGACCCCGAGCGCATCGACCAGATGATTTCGGGCATCGTCCGGCGGCTGGAGAGCCTTGGCGAGACCGATATCCCCTCGAAGGTGATCGGCGAGATCGTCATGGAAAGCCTCGCGCGGATCGACACGGTCGCCTATGTGCGCTTCGCCAGCGTCTACAAGAATTTCCAGGCCGCCGACGACTTCGACAAGTTCGTGTCCGAGCTGCGCCCGGGTGGCGCCGAGGGCGAGTGACGCCGGCCGACGACAGGCGATACATGGCACTCGCCCTGTCGCTCGCCGGGCGCGGGCTGGGGCAGGTCTGGCCGAACCCCGCTGTCGGCTGCGTGCTGGTCAGGGACGGGCGCATCGTCGGCCGGGGGTGGACCCAGCCGGGCGGGCGGCCCCATGCCGAGACGGTGGCCCTTGCGCAGGCAGGTGCCGACGCGCGCGGGTGCACGGCCTATGTCACGCTGGAACCTTGCGCCCATCACGGCAAGACACCGCCCTGCGCCGACGCCCTGATTGCTGCAGGCGTCTCGCGGGTGGTCTGCGCCGGCCTTGACCCTGACCCGCGCGTCAGCGGCAAGGGGTTTGACATGCTGCGTGCGGCCGGAATCGCGGTGGACACCGGACTACTCGAAGCCGAAGCCTCGCGCCTGCAGCGGGGCTTCCTGTTCCGGGTTGGCAAGCGCCGCCCGCTTGTCACGCTGAAGCTGGCGACAAGCATCGACGGGCGCATTGCCACCGCCGCAGGGGAAAGCCGGTGGATCACCGGA
>JBJOQI010000230.1:0-6934 GCA_046050045.1 Pseudomonadota bacterium
TGAAACCGCAAAACATATAACGATACCTCTAAGGGCATCACACTGTCGCACTTAAGAAAAAAGTAGACTTCCGGCCGTTCCGTCATCTCAGACCTCCAAAGACCGGGGCCTGAAACATCAGCCAGAGACCCCGAAAGGTCCCGGCGTACAGGACGAAGGCGGGTGACCCGCAAGCGTCGGGGCGAACCGGCCCCTGTGGCGACGCCATCGCCACGGCTCGGAGCAGACCATGCCGGAACCTCTTCTTTCCGGCAAGCCCCTTCATCTTGACCGAAATACTCCGGGTTGGCCCAGAGGGGCGGCGCCCCTCTGGCCTTGCCGCCGCGCCAACCGCCAGCCAGACTGGAACGGACCCACGCAAGGACAGACCCGATGCGCCCCGGACCGAGAAACCTGATCACCGATGTCGCGGGCCTGCGCGTGGGCAACGCCGATGACGCCCGCCTCCGCAGCGGCGCGACCGTGCTTCTGGGCGACCGACCCTTCACCGCCGCCGTCCATGTCATGGGCGGGGCGCCCGGCACGCGGGACACCGACCTGCTGGCCCCCGACCGGCTGGTGCAAGAGGCCGATGCGCTGGTCCTGTCTGGCGGCTCGGCCTTTGGCCTCGATGCCTGCGGCGGGGTGATGGACGGACTTGTGGCGATCGGGCGCGGCTTTGCCGTCGGCCCGGCGCGGGTGCCGATCGTGCCGGGGGCGATCCTGTTTGACCTTCTGAACGGTGGTCAGAAGGACTGGGGCGAGAACCCCTACAAGCACCTTGGGCGCGAGGCACTCGAGAATGCTGCGGCCGACTTCGCCATCGGTTCGGCCGGCGCAGGCTATGGCGCACTGACCTCGGGCCTGAAGGGTGGCCTCGGCTCAGCCTCCGCCGTGCTGTCGAACGGGCTGACGGTCGGCGCACTTGTCGCCGTCAACGCGCTCGGATCGGCGACCGTGGGCGATGGCTCGCATTTCTGGGCCGCCCCGTGGGAGCTGGAGGGCGAGTTCGGCGGCCTCGGCCTGCCCGCGCGCTTCCCTGCCGCCGACGAACCGCCGCCCCGGAAGCGGATGGGAGAGGCCACGACGATCGCCATTGTCGCCACCGACGCCGTCCTGACGCAGGCACAGGCGCAGCGCATGGCCACCGCCGCCCATGACGGCATGGCCCGCGCGCTGGTGCCAAGCCATACGCCCTTCGACGGCGATCTGGTCTTTGCCGCCGCGACGGGGGCCCGGCCCCTGGCCGACCCGCACGCCGATACCTTCGCCCTTGGCCACGCCGCCGCGTGCTGCCTCGCCCGCGCCATCGCCCGGGCGGTCTTCAGCGCGACGCCCCTGCCGGGCGACCTGAACCCGGCCTGGGCCGCGCGCTTCGGCTAGGCAGCGTCAGGCGACCGGCATCCAGATCTCGAACCCGCCTTCGCCGGTCATGCCGTCGAAGCTGAGGGGGTAGAACTCGACGAAGGGCCCATCGCGCGGGGTCAGGCCGGGCTGGCCCATCCACTGGCCGAAGATCTCGCTCCAGACCGATTCCATCCGGGAAATGTGCCCGGGCTCGGCAAAGCGTGCCCAGCGCCCGGCAGGCAGGACGACTGCGGCCCACCCCTTTGGCACCGCGCCGCGGGGCGCTTCCTGTCCGCAGAGATAGTCGAAATCGCCCCCCGGACCGGACGAGGTGCAGACCCCGTACCAGGCATCGGGCACCGCATCCTCGATGGCCCGCCCGTCGTCGTTGTAGTCGCCCCATTGCGCCGGGATGGCGCGGCGCGTCTCCATCGTGTAGCGCCGCGACAGGCCGACGATCCGCCGGTCCGGCATGACCTCGATTGTCGGCGGCGACAGGGTCTGGGTGGTCTGCATCGTGACCTCCTTCGGTCGTGTCAGGGAAAGTCCGTCCAGCCCGCGCCCGCGGGCCTCGCGCGGCGGCACGCCGGTCTCGGCCCGGAAGGCCCGCGCAAAGGCCTCGGGCGAGCCATAGCCCATCGCCAGGGCCGCCTCGGTCACGCTGGCACCCGCGATCAGCAGTTCGGCCCCCCGCGCCACCCGCCGGGCGCGGACGTAGCGCATCAGCGGCACGCCCAGGACGGTCGAGAAGGCACGGGTCAGATAGGCCGGATTCACGCCCAGTTCGGCCGCGATCCCGTTCAGCGAGATCCCGGTGCCGAGCCGCGTCTCGATCAGCCACAATGTCCGGTTCAGAAGCATGAGGTCCTCGCAGTGTCGCGCCGAACCTAGGCTTTCGGGGACCCCCTGTCCTGACCGGAATTGACCTGCCCTGCCCTCAGTCGCCGAAAAGTGCGCGCAGCATCGGGCTGTCGGGCACCTCGAGCCCCTCGATCACGTCGAAGTGGTGGCGGCGCGCCTCGACGGTCAGCTCAACCCCCCAGGCCTCGGCGAGCCAGCGCGCCTGATCGAGGAATACCGGGCGTTCGTCGGCCCCGACCCAGACGTGGACCGGCAGGCCCTCGAGGTTTAGCCCGTAGGCCGGGCTTTCCTCCATCGCCTCGAGCGCGTCGATCTGCAGCTCCGCGTTCATCGTCGTCTGCATCAGGGGTGCCAGGTCGCTGACCGGCGAGATCGGCATGACGCAGGCCAGCCGCTCGGCCACATCGTCGGGCAGCACGCCCTCGCAGGCCACCCGCGCGACCAGATGCCCGCCCGCCGAATGACCCGCCAGCAGGACCGGCCCCGCGACCCGCGCGGCAATCGCCGTCACCGCCGCCGCCACCTCGCGCACCATCTCGCCGATGCGGGCGGCGGGGGCGAGGGTGTAGCCCGGCATCGCCACGGCAAAGCCCCGCGCCAGCGCACCGGCCGCCAGATGCGAGAAGTCGCGCGGGCCGAAGCGCAGCCAGTAGCCGCCGTGGACAAAGACCACGACGCCCTCGGGCTGGCCTTCGGGCAGGAACAGGTCAAACCAGGTCCGCTCGCCAGCGCCATAGGCGATGCCGAGCGTCGCCCGCGCCCCGAGGCCTTCGCGGAACGCCGCCGCAGCAGCGGCCCAGCGCGCCGGGTAGGCCGCGCCATCGGGGATGTAGTCCATGTTCTTGTAGGCTTCGTCGTTCTTCATCCCGCTCATCCCCAGGTGCCCGGCTGGACTTTCCACCTTGGCCCATGCCACACCTTTGGCCGTCCGCCAAGGGAGGCCTCCATGCTCGATTCCGTCACCGATCTCCGCTCGCTGCTGAAAGACCAGTCGCTGCTGGCGACCAAGGCCTATGTCGCCGGCCAATGGATCGACGCGGACGATGGCAAGACCTTTGCGGTGACCAACCCGGCGCGCGGCGATGTCGTCTGCACCGTGCCCGACCTGAGCCGGGTGGAAACCGCGCGCGCCATCGCGGCTGCAGCGGCGGCGCAGAAGGACTGGGCGAAACACACCGGCAAGGAACGCGCGGCGATCCTGCGCAAGTGGTTCGACCTGATGGTCGCCAATGCCGATGACCTGGCCGCGATCCTGACCGCCGAGATGGGCAAGCCGCTGGCCGAGGCCAAGGGAGAGGTGCTTTATGGCGCGGCCTATGTCGAATGGTTCGGCGAGGAAGCCAAGCGCATCTACGGCGAGACGATTCCGGGCCACCAGCGCGACAAGCGCATCACCGTCATCAAGCAGCCGATCGGCGTTGCCGCCTCGATCACGCCCTGGAACTTCCCCAATGCGATGATCGCCCGCAAGGTCGCCCCGGCGCTGGCCGCGGGCTGCGGTTTCGTCGCCCGCCCCGCCGCCGAAACGCCGCTGTCGGCGCTGGCGATGGCGGTGCTGGCCGAACGCGCGGGCCTGCCGGCAGGGCTGTTCAGCGTCATCACCTCGAAACGCTCGTCGGAAATCGGGCGCGAGTTCTGCGAGAACCCGATCGTGCGCAAGCTGACCTTCACCGGCTCGACCGAGGTGGGGCGCATCCTGCTGCGGCAGGCTGCCGACCAGGTGATGAAATGCTCGATGGAACTCGGGGGCAATGCGCCCTTCATCGTCTTCGACGACGCCGATCTCGACAAGGCGGTCGAGGGCGCCATGATCTCGAAGTTCCGCAACAATGGCCAGACCTGCGTCTGCGCCAACCGCATCTACGTGCAGGCGGGCGTCTATGACGCCTTTGCCGAAAAGCTCGCCCTCGCGGTCCGGAAGCTGAACGTGGGCGACGGCCTGACTGCCGGCGTCACCACCGGCCCGTTGATTACCGAGGCCGCGGTCGAGAAGGTCGAGGAACATATTGCCGACGTTCTGGCGGGCGGCGGACATATCGTCACCGGTGGCAAGCGTCATGCCCTTGGCGGCACCTTCTTCGAGCCGACCGTGGTGACCGGCGTGACCCCCGACATGAAGGTCTCGACCGAGGAAACATTCGGCCCGCTTGCGCCGCTCTACCGCTTCGAGACCGAGGACGAGGTGGTCGCGCTGGCCAATGACACGATCTTCGGCCTGGCGTCCTATTTCTACTCGCGCGACATCGGGCGGATCACCCGGGTGCAGGAGGCGCTGGAATACGGCATGGTCGGCGTCAACACCGGGCTGATCTCGACCGAGGTCGCGCCCTTCGGCGGGGTCAAGCAATCCGGCCTTGGCCGCGAGGGCAGCCACCACGGCATTGAGGATTACCTTGAAATGAAATACATCTGCCTCAGCGTGTGATAGAAGCGACACGACATAACTGACAGGACCCGTTTACCGTGCCCGACCGACGATGCGGTCAGCCTGACGTGGAGACCACGACATGCTGACCGACCTTCTGATCGTTTTCCTTCTGACAGCAGCAAACGGCGCCCTTGCGATGTCCGAGCTTGCCATCGTCTCGGCGCGGCCCGCCCGGCTGCGCGCGATCGAGGCGCGGGGCAGCGGCAGGGCACGGCAGGCGCTGCGCCTGGCCGAGGATCCGGGCCGGTTCCTGTCGACCGTGCAGATCGGCATCACCCTTGTCGGCATCCTGGCGGGCACCTTCTCGGGCGCGCGGATCGGCACGCGGCTGTCGGGCTGGCTGACCGAGGCGGGCCTGTCGACCCACTGGGCCGACATCCTTGGCGTCGGCGGCGCGGTTGTCGGGATCACCTACATTTCGCTCATCATCGGGGAACTGGTGCCCAAGCGGATTGCGTTGCGCGATCCCGAAGCCATTGCAGTGACCGTCGCGCCGGTGATGGTCTGGATCTCGCGGCTTGCAGCACCGCTGGTCTGGGCGCTGGACCGGTCGGGGCGGGCGGTCCTTCTGCTGCTCGGGCAGCATGGCAAGTCGTCGCAGATCGTGACGGACGAGGAAATCAAGAGCGTTCTGGCCGAAGCCCATGCCGCCGATGTCATCGAATCGGAAGAGATGGAGATGATGGCGGGCGTCATGCGCCTGGCCGACCGCTCGGCCCGTGGCATCATGACCCCGCGCCACGAGGTGCAGACCGTGCCCGCTGATGCACCCTTGCGCACCGTGCTGGCGCGGTTCCGCGAAACCGGCTTTTCGCGCCTGCCGGTCGAAAAGGGCGGCGACATCACCGGGGTTCTGTTCGCGACCGACTTCCTCGCCGCGGCCTCGGGCAGCGGACGGCCCGACCCCGCGACCCTGGTGCGCGAGGTGCCGGTCGTGTCGGACCGTGCCGATGCGCTTGACGTGCTGAAGGTGCTGCGCGCCGACCGGGCGCATCTGGCGCTGGTCTATGACGAGTTCGGGCATTTCGAGGGGATCATCACCGCAGACGACTTCCTCGGCGCGATCACCGGCGGGATCGAGGCGGAATCCGCCGACGAACCCGCGCTGATCCAGCGGGCGGATGGCAGCTGGCTGGTCGCGGGCTGGATGCCCGCAGACGAGTTCCGCGATGCGCTCGGCGTCTCGCTGCCGGGCGACGACTTCGACACGGTCGCCGGGCTGCTGCTGGCGATCATGGAGCGCCTGCCCGAGCTGGGCGATGTCGCGACCCTCGGCGACTGGCGCTTCGAGGTGGTCGACCTTGACGGTCGCAGGATCGACAAGGTGCTGGTGTCGCGCGCGCAGGGCTGATGCCTAGTCTTCGGACGTACCGGCCAGTGCCCCGGCGAAGGTGTCGGCCGGGCGCAGCGCGAAATCTTCGGTCCCGACCGCCACGCCCGACATGCGGTCGCAGCGGAAACTGCGCACCGCGCCCCGCCCCCGGTCCCAGCCGATCAGGTACCAGACCGGGTAGTTCAGCAGCAGAAGCTGCGGCTCGACCAGCCGCTGGCTGTCCCGCCCCTCGACATCGACATAGCGGAACCGGACCAGCCGCTGCTCGACGAAGGCGCGGAACAGGCCGTTCACCTCTTCGTCGGCGGGGCGCGAAAATCCCTGCAGCACCGGGACCGAGGCCCCGCGCCCGACATGGATGCGCCCCGACAACCCGTCGATGCGCGCGCGCATGGCGGGGGCGAAGCTGGCGCGCAACTTGCGCCGGATCGCGTCGAGGTTCGCGATCAGCCAGGGCGAGCGCAGCTGTTCCGCGATGGCCAGGCTGACGAGCAGGTCCACCGCCTCGCGGTAGCTCAGCGTCAGCCGCCCGATGCCCCAGGTCCGGTGCAGCCGGATGCCGCCGCCGCGCCCGCGGTCGGCCTCGACCGGCAGGCCCCGGTCGCGCAGGATCGCGATGTCGCGGAACAGCGTCCGGGGGCTGACCCCAAGCTCGGCCGCCAGGCCCGCGACCGTCATCGCCTCGTCCGCCTTCAGGCGGCTGGCCAGCAGGTCGAGCCGTCGCAGCCGTTCGGGGGTGGAATCCCTGTCCATCGGTCAAATATGCCGTTTGATGTCAGCTTTATCCCTAATCCTTCCGGCATCGGAACCCAAGGAGAATCCCATGACCGGACCCGTCGTCGAAACCGCCCGCATCACGCTCCGCCCGGGCGTCACGCAGGATGACTTCATCGCCGCCTCGGCCCGCTTCCAGGCCGAATTCCTGGCGGGCTACCCCGGATTCCTGCGCCGCGAACTGCTTGCCACCGGCGACGGCGGCTATCTCG
>JBJOQI010000231.1:0-5998 GCA_046050045.1 Pseudomonadota bacterium
AAATCGGCCGCGCGGGCCGCGACGGTGCGCCGGCCGAGACCCTCACGCTCTACGGTCCCGAGGACATCCGCTTTCGCCGCGCCCAGATCGACGAGGGCCTCGCCCCGCCCGACCGCAAGGCCGCCGACCACGCGCGCCTGGGCATGCTTCTGGGTCTGGCCGAGGCGCAGGCCTGCCGCCGCCAGCGCCTGCTTGGCTATTTCGGGGAAGCGGCCGCGCCCTGCGGCAACTGCGATCTCTGCGACAGCCCGCCCGAGTTGTTCGACGGGACCGAGGCGGTCCGCAAGGCGCTGTCGGCGATCCTGCGCACCGGCGAAAGCTTTGGCGCGGGGCACCTGATCGACATCCTGACCGGCACGCCGACCGACAAGGTGCGCGAACGGGGGCACGATACGCTGCCCACCTGGGGCGTCGGCCAGAACCACCCCAAGGCCGAATGGCAGGCGATCTTCCGGCAGATGACCGGGCTGGACCTTGTGCGCCCCGATGCCGAACGGCAGGGCGCGCTGCGCCTGACCGAGGCCGCCCGACCGGTATTGCGCGGCGAGGCCCAGGTGACGCTGCGCCGCGACCTGATCCGCAAGGCGGGCGGGCCGAAGGTCGTGGTGCGCGCGCTGGTGTCGGACGAGGATGCGCCGCTTCTGTCCGCGCTCAAGGCCAAGCGCCGCGCCCTGGCCGAGGCGGCGCGGGTGCCCGCCTACGTGGTCTTCCCCGACCGCACGCTGATCGAGATGGCTGAAAAGCGCCCGGCCACGCTTGACGACATGGCCCATGTCTCGGGCGTCGGTGCCAAGAAGCTTGCGACCTATGGCGCGGCCTTCCTCGAGGTGATTGCGGGGGCCTTTGCGACCGGGATGCACCCGGCGCGGCGCAGGCTTGCCGGCCGGGCCGAGGGCGACATCTTCGACCGGCTCGACGCGGCGCAGAAGTCGCTGGCGCGGGGGCCCGACGGGACGGGGCGGCTGATGAGCCTTGGTGCCCCGCTGCTGCGGCGGATCGCCGAGGCGCGACCGGCCAGCCTGACCGATCTGGCGCGCCACCTTGACCGGCAGCAGGTCGACCGTTTCGGACCCGCGCTGATCCGGGTGCTGGAGGAGACGGAGAGATGACGGACCCGGAGGCTTTCCTGCGCCGCCTGTTCGACCGGGCGGTCGAGGTTGCGGACCCGATGCGGTCGTTGGCGGCGTTCCTGCCCGACCGGCCGAAGGGCCGTGTCATCGTCGTCGGAGCGGGGAAGGCCAGCGCGCGCATGGCCGAGGCGGTCGAGGCCGCCTGGGGCCCCTGCGAGGGGCTGGTCATCACCCGCTATGGTCACGCGCGCCCCTGCCGTGGCATCGAGGTTGTCGAGGCCGCCCATCCGGTTCCCGATGCGGCGGGGGCAGAGGCAACCGACCGGATGCTCGGCTTTCTGCAGGGGCTTGGGGAGGGCGATCTTGTGCTCGCGCTGATTTCGGGCGGGGCCTCGGCGCTGCTGGTCGCGCCGGTGCAGGGGGTGACGCTGGCCGAGAAGATGGCGGTCAACGCGGCGCTTCTGGCCTCGGGTGCGCCGATCGACCGGATGAACACGGTTCGCAAGCACCTGTCGCGGGTCAAGGGCGGGCAGCTTGCGGCGGCGGCCTATCCGGCGCAGGTGCTTGGCCTGATGATCTCGGATGTTCCGGGCGACGATCCGGCCTTCATCGGATCGGGGCCGACGGTTGCCGACGCGAGTCGCCCGGCCGATGCGCTTGCCGTTCTTGACCGTTGGGGCGTTGCGGTCGCGGCCCCCGTCCGGCAGGCCCTGTCGCGGCCCTCGGGTGTCATTGCGCCGGGCGACCCCAGGCTGGCGCGGGTCATGAACCGGGTCATCGCGGCACCGGCGCAGTCGCTGGCCGCCGCGGCGGGGCTGGCAGCGGGTTGTGATGTGCGGCTGCTGGGCGACCGGATCGAGGGCGAGGCGCGCGATGTCGCGCTTGCGCAGGCCGGTCTGGCCTTGACCGTGGCGGCAGACCTGCGGCCGGGCGACAGGCCGGTCCTGCTGCTGTCTGGCGGCGAGGTGACGGTCACGCGCCGGGGGGATGGTATCGGCGGGCCGAACGCGGAATTCTGCCTGGCGCTGGCCATCGCGCTGCGGGGGCATCCGCAGATCCATGCGCTAGCCTGCGATACCGACGGAATCGACGGCGCGGCCGAGGTCGCGGGTGCCGTGATCGGCCCGCAGACGCTGGCCCGCGCTGCCGAAGCGGGGGCCGATGCCGACCTGGCACTGGCGCGAAATGACGCGCACGGGTTCTTCGCCGACGTGGGTGGTCAGGTCGTGACCGGGCCGACCCTGACCAATGTGAACGACTTCCGCGCGGTCCTGATCCGTCCGCCCGAAGCCTAGGGTCGGGCCGCTAGCCCGGCCCGTCCGCCGCGTCGGGCAGGTGCAGCGCGCTGTGCAGCGCATCCACCAGATCGGCCTGCCGGAACGGCTTGGTCAGCTGTCCGTCGAACCCGAGGTCGAGCAGCTCGGCCCCGGTTCCCTCGATCTCATGGGCGGTCAGGGCGATGATGCGGACCCGCGGCCGGCCCTGCGACGCCTCGGCCCAGCGGATCGTCTGGGCGGCGAGGCGGCCGTCCATCTCGGGCATCGAGATGTCCATGAAGATCACGTCAGGGGCCGCCGACTGCCACAGGTCGACGGCTTCCCGCCCGTTCGATGCGATCTGCAGGTCGAGGTCGAAGCCCTGCAGCATCTTGCGGAAGACGAGCTGGTTGGTCTGGTTGTCCTCGGCCAGAAGAACCTTGCGCAGCGACGCGCGGTTCCAGTTCACCTGCGGCCGGGCACTGCCGGCAAGGGACAGCAGGCTGCGATAGATGTCGCTGCGCATCACCGGCTTGCGCAGCACCGCTGCGGGGGCAAGCGTGGCCCAGTCGCCGAGCGAATCCACCATCAGGATGATCGGTGGCACCGTCTGCCAGGCCTGTTCTGCCGCCTGCAGAAAGGCCGCGGCGTCAAAGTCGCGCAGGCGCGGGTCGATCAGGATGACCTCTGGCGCCTCGGCCGCGGGAGTCTCGCGGATCAGGGCGAGCAGCGCGGCAAATCCGGCGCAGTGCCGGGTGCTCAGCCCGTAGGTGCGCAGCTGGCGTTCGAGCAGGGCCGTGCTGAACAGGTCATCGTCGGCCAGCAGGGCGCGGCGGACGGTCAGCTGTTCGACCTTGTCGCCGCCGGGGTGGTTCTCGGCCAGGGGCAGTGTAAGCTTGATGCCGAAGCTTGCGCCCTGCCCCAGCTCGCTGTCGACCCAGATCGAGCCTTTCATCATGTCCACCAGACGCCGGGTGATCGCAAGGCCGAGGCCCGTGCCCTCGATGGCGCGGTTGGCGCGATCCTCGACCTGATCGAAGTCGGCAAAGATGCGGTCCCGGTTCTCGGGGGCGATGCCCATGCCGGTATCCTCGACCGTCAGGTGCAGCTCGTAGTGGCCGGGTTCGGCCTCGAGCCCGACGACGCGGACCAGGACGTGGCCCTTGCGGGTGAACTTCACCGCATTGCCGACGAGGTTGGTCAGGATCTGCCGGATCCTGCCCCGGTCGCCCAGGAAGGTCGTGGGCAGGAACAGGTCGAAATCCACGCCGAGCGCCAATCCCTTTTCGCGGGCGGCGGGGGTGACCAGCATCATCACCTCGTGGATCAGCCGTTCCAGATCGAAGGGCTCGACATAGAGGCGCATCTTTTCGGCCTCGATCTTCGAATAGTCGAGCACATCGTTGATGATGGTCAGCAGCGCCTCGCCCGAGGACTTGATGGTTTCGGCAAACAGCCGCTGGTCGGCGTTGAGGTTGCTGCCGCAGAGCAGCTCGGCCATGCCGACGACGCCGTTCATCGGGGTGCGGATCTCGTGGCTCATGCTGGCAAGGAAGGCCGACTTGGCGCGGGTCGTCTCTTCGGCGCGGCGCAGCGCCGCCTGCAGTTCCTCTTCGCGCTGGACGGCGCGGGTGACATCGACCGCGTGGGACACAAGGTCGCCCGACGGGTCGCGCCGTTCGACCAGGCGGATGTGCCGGCCGTTGCGAAGCCGGACGACCCGCGATGGCACCTCGTCCCGGTCGAGCCGCGAGGCCATGTCGTCAAGCCAGTCCGAGGCCGTGCGGCCCGCCAGATCGACGACGCCCTGCGCGGCCGAGGCCAGCATCTCGCCATAGGTCATGCCCGGGCGGATCGTCGACACATCCTGAAAGGCCGACTGATAGGCCCGGTTGGCCGCAACCAGCCGCAGGTTCCGGTCGAAGAGCGCAAAGCCGTCACGCAGGGTGTCGAGCGCCGCCCAGAGCCTGTCGGACGCCAGCAGGGCCCGGGGGTCTGCAACTGCGACTTGTTCCTGCACCTGCGTCCCCTGTTGCCTGTCCGTCGTTCGCCGCAAGCCTTGCCGATAGGCATGAACAGAGGCTTAACCCCAACCCTTCTCCCGCCCATTTGCCCGGGCCGTCTGCCTTGCCAGTTCGCGGGGCAAATGCGACCATGGCGGTGTTTCATTCGCCGGAGTCTTGTGATGCGCCGTTTGTCAGCTGCCGCCCTTGTCGTTCTTGCCCTGACCACCGCAGCCGCAGCACAGGACCGCAGCCTTGTCCCTGAACGGCGCTTCGTGCTGACGCAGGACACCGACCTTGCCGGGTCGGACCTGCAGCAGATCTTCGACACGACCCTGGAAGGCTGCGAGCAGGCCTGCCTTGCCGATGCGGCCTGCGCGGCATTCACCTTCAACACGCGCAACGGGTCGTGTTTCCCGAAATCCGGCGTGACCGGCACGACGCCCTATCAGGGGGCCTATTCCGGCTATGTCCGCACCGCCGATGCGGGGCTGGCCGAGCGGGCCGCGCAGCGGTGGGAGGAACTCGGGTTCCTCAACGATCTGGATTTCGATGCGGCGTTCCGGCAGGCCTCGGGCCTTGCCAACGAGCATGTGACGGGGGACTGGACGGCCGAAGAACTGCTGAACGAAGCCGCCTTCGCGCGGGAGAACGGCGATTTCCTGTCGGCCTCGAAATGGCAGGGCGCGGCGCTGAACCTGACGGATGCCGCCGACCAGTGGGTCGAGTATGCGCAGCTTCTGCTCGAGATTGCCGAGAATGACGAAGGCATCCGTCGCGGCTATACCGAACGCGCCACCACGGCCGCGATCAACGGTTACCTGCGTGCCGACGCCCCGGCCCTGCAGGCCGGCGCGCTGTCCGTCCTCGCCCGTGCCTTCGAGCGGACGGACCGGGGGCGCGACATGATCCCGGCGCTGCGGCTGGCGCAATCCCTCCAGCCGCGCGACGACACGGCGGCACTGCTGGACGATGCCATCGGCAAATACGGTTTCCGCGTCACGGAAACGACCGTCGAAAGCGACAGCGCCAGCCCGCGCCTCTGCGCCGTCTTCAACGACAGTCTTGTAGAAACCGGTGTCGACTACGCGACCTTTGTCCGGACTGGGGAGACGGGGCTTTCGGTTGAGCCGTCGGGCAACCAGATCTGCGTCGCGGGCCTGACCCACGGCCAGCGCGTGTCGGTCACCTTCCGCGAGGGCCTGCCTTCGGCTACGGGCGAGACGCTGGCCAAGGATACGACCCTGACCCAGTACGTCCGCGACCGCTCGCCCGCGGCACGCTTCACGGGCCGCGCCTATATCCTGCCGCGCAGCGACCAGGCGGGCATCCCGGTCCAGACGGTCAACACCGAGCATCTCGACCTCACGCTGATGCGCGTGTCCGACCGCAACCTTGTCCGCGCGATCCAGAACGACTATTTCGCCCGACCGCTGGACTACTGGGCGGCCGAATACTTCGGGCAGGAGGTGGCCGAACAGGTCTGGACCGGCACCGCCGACGTGGGGATGGAGATCAATCAGGATGTGACGACCCGCCTGCCGATGGACGGGGTGCTGGCCGACCTCGGCCCCGGCATCTACGCGCTTCAGGCCGCCGTGCCGGGCCGCGACCCCTATGACAACCCGCCCGCGACGCAGTGGTTCGTGATCTCGGACCTTGGGCTGAC
>JBJOQI010000232.1:0-5223 GCA_046050045.1 Pseudomonadota bacterium
CTGGATGGATATCCTGCGCCCCGGCTTCCAGCGCGTCGAGGCCATCGTGGACGAAAAGGACCGGGTGCGTGAACTGGAAAAGCAGGCGGTGGTCGTCAGTCTGGAAAACCTGATGACCTTCCCCTTCGTCAAGGCTGCCGTCGAGGCCGACGAGCTGACCCTGCACGGGCTTTGGACCGATGTTGGTGAAGGCGGACTGATGCAGTACGACAGCACCGGCGGGGCCTTCGTCTCCGTGTAACGGGGCGCGGGTTGAACTTTGCCCCGGCGTCCCTAAGTCGGCCCGAACAAGGACCGGAGGGGACATGGACACCATACTTGCGGTGATGGGACAGAACCTTGTGTCGCCCATCATCCTGTCGTTCCTGCTTGGGCTGCTTGCGGCGCTTGGTCGCTCCAGCCTGAGCGTGCCCGAGGCCGCGGCAAAGGCGCTATCGATCTACCTGCTCTTCGCCATCGGCTTCAAGGGCGGAGCCAGCGTCGCAGCGCATGGGCTGGACGCGCGGCTGATCCTGTCGCTGCTGGCGGGGATCCTGCTCAGTTTCGTGATCCCGGTCATCGCCTTCCTGCTCTTGCGGTTCATGAGCCGCCTGTCGGCCATCGACGCCGCCGCGGTTGCGGGCCACTACGGGTCGATCTCGATCGTCACCTTCGTATCGGCGACGGCCATCCTGCAGGACAGCGGGATCATGTCCGAGGGCTACATGGTCGCTGTCGCGGCGGCGATGGAGGCCCCCGCGATCCTGTCTGCGCTCTGGCTTGCCGCGCGCAGCGGATCGGGCGGGCGAATGGATGCAGAGCTGTGGCGCGAGGTTCTGCTGAACGGCTCGATCGTGCTTCTGGTCGGGGCCTTCTTCATCGGCGCGATTACCGGCGAAAAGGGACTGAGCGAAATCGAAAGCTTCATCGTCTCGCCCTTCAAGGGCGTGCTGTGCCTGTTCCTTCTGGACATGGGCCTTGTCGCGGGACGCGGCTTGAAACAGGCCCGCGGGGCACTGGGGCTTGGTACGGTCTGCTTCGCCGTAGTGATGCCGCTTGTCAGCGCCGGACTTGCGCTGCCGCTTGCGCTGATGCTCGGCCTTTCGGTCGGCGGCACTGCTTTGCTGATGACGCTGGCGGCCTCGGCCAGCTACATTGCGGTGCCCGCAGCCATGCGCGTGGCCCTGCCCGAGGCCAACCCGTCGATCTACCTGACGCTGTCCCTTGGCGTCACATTCCCCTTCAACCTCGCGCTGGGCATCCCGGTCTATCTGGCGCTGGCCCAGCACATTGCCGGAGGCTGACATGCAGACCCACAAGGCCAAGCGCGTCGAGATCATCATCGAGGCCCCGATGGAACGGCGGTTGACCGATGCCATCACCGGGGCCGGGGTCACCGGCTTCACGATCCTGCCCGTGCTGGGCGGGTCGGGGCGTTCAGGCCACTGGACGCGTGACGGGCAGGTGTCCTCGGCAGGCGGGATGGTGGCTTTCGTCTGCATCATCCGGCCCGAGCGACTGGACACGCTGCTCGATGCGGCGTTCCATGTCCTGGAAAAGCATATCGGCGTCGTCAGTGTGACCGATTGCGAGGTGCTGCGGGCCGAGCGGTTCTGAGCCGCCCGGAAAAGGACAACCCCGCCTGAAGGCGGGGTCCCAGTTGTGATGGCTCTGCGGGGGCCGGTCAGCCCTTTTTCAGCACCCGGTTGCCCAGCGTTTCGGCAATCTGAACGGCATTCAGCGCGGCACCCTTGCGCAGGTTGTCGGACACGACCCACATCGACAGGCCGTTGTCGATGGTCGAATCCTCGCGGATGCGGCTGACATAGGTGGCGTATTCGCCCACGCATTCGATCGGGGTGATGTAGCCGCCGGGTTCGCGCTTGTCGACGACCATGACGCCCGGCGCTTCGCGCAGGATCTCGGTCGCCTCTTCCCAGTCGAGCGGTTCCTCGAACTCGATGTTGATGGCTTCCGAATGGCCGACAAAGACCGGCACGCGCACGCAGGTCGCGGTGACCTTGATCGACTTGTCGAGAATCTTCTTGGTTTCTGCCACCATCTTCCACTCTTCCTTGGTGGACCCGTCGTCCAGGAAGACGTCGATATGCGGGATCACGTTGAAGGCGATCTGCTTGGAGAACTTCTTCGGCGGAACATCGTCGACCGGGTTGTAGATCGACTTGGTCTGGTCCCAGAGCTCGTCGATCCCGGCCTTGCCCGCGCCCGACACCGACTGGTAGGTCGAAACGACGACGCGCTTGATCCTGGCGCGGTCGTGCAGGGGCTTCAGTGCCACGACCATCTGCGCGGTCGAGCAGTTCGGGTTCGCGATGATGTTCTTGTTCTTGTACTGCAGAACCGCTTCCGGGTTCACTTCCGGAACCACCAGCGGAACCTCGGGGTCGTAGCGGTAGAGCGAGGAGTTGTCGATCACGATGCAGCCCGCCGCGGCAGCCTTGGGCGCATAGATCTTCGTGGCCTCGGAACCCACCGCAAACAGCGCGATGTCCCAGCCCGCGAAGTCGAAGGTATCGAGGTCCTTGGTCTTCAGGGTCTTGTCGCCAAAGCTGACCTCGGTCCCGAGCGATTTGCGCGAGGCAAGCGCAGCAATCTCGTCGACCGGGAATTCCCGTTCGGAAAGGATGTTCAGCATTTCGCGGCCCACATTGCCCGTGGCGCCCGCGACGACGACTTTGTAGCCCATTTCGGTCTCCGTCCTTAAGCGACGAGGCCCCTTAGCGGAAAGGGCGCGGCGGGGAAAGACCCGGCGGGGACTGAATCACAAACTATGACGGATTGGCGTCATCCATCGCAGATGGTGAAGCGAGGATCACGGGCCAGCAGCGCCGCGACAAAGGCCTTTTCGGCCGCAAAATCATGGGGCACCTGCGCTGCCGTCCTGCTGCCGGTCAGCGACAGGCTCTGCATGAAGTCAAAGCCGTAAAGCGTCACGGAGCGCGGCTCCATCATCGACAGAAGGTCGATCAGCATCAGCCCGGTCGTCGGAGGCGCGCCGAGGCGCTTCTTCAGGTCGTCGTAGGCCTGAAGCGGATGCAGATAGAAGCCGGGCGAGGTCGCCACGGCAAAGGGCAGCCGCTTGCGCTTGTGCGACATCCACAGGTGCCGTGTCGCCCCGATGCGCCGAAGGCCATCGCCGCCGATCGAGGTGGCAAGCGCCAGCCAGTCGGTCCGCGTGCCGTGCGACAGGGCCGAGGGCCTGGGCGCGCGGTTGATCCGTATCACCAGGCCCGCGGCATCGATCCGCCCGCCAGACTGCCCGGCGGCCAAGGCGCGGGCATTGCCGACCAGCGCGACATCGCGGCCCGCGACCTCGGCCGAAAGGTCCGCGACGGGCACCCCGTAGCGGGCGAGAGCGGTCTCTCGCCCCGGCAGGCGGTCAACAAGGAAGCGGAACCGGGCAAACATGCGCCGAGCCTTAGCATGCGAAACCGTGCCGCACAGCACCACGCTTGCAAGGACGGGCCGGATTCTGCGACAACCCGCGCGTGTCCAGACCCGAACTGATCATAACGAATTTCAATCAGCGATTTACCGGCGTGTCCTCCACGGCGGCTGCCGTCACGCGCGCCCAGATCGGGACGTTCGACCTCCGCCTGGTGGGGCAGGAATTGCCGGGCCTTCCGGCCCCGATCTCGCTTGTCGAGGCGTTGCGGCTTTCGCGCCGGCCGAAAGAGGGGCGGCCCTTCACCATCTGGCATGTCCGCCGCAATACCGAGATGCAGGCGGCCCTGTTCGCGCGCGATGTGCTGCGCCTGCCAATCCGCATCGTCTTCACCTCGGCGGCGCAGCGGGTGCATTCGCGCTGGCCGCGCTTCCTGATCTCGCGCATGGACCGGGTGATCGCCACGACGGACGAAGCCGCCTCGTTCCTGCACCGGGTTGCGGCGGTGGTTCCGCATGGCGTCGACACCGATGCCTTTCGCCCGGCCGAAGACCGGCGCGCGGCCTGGGCGGCAACCGGCTATCCCGGTGCAAGCGGCATCGCGACCATCGGCCGGATCCGGCCGGAAAAGGGCACCGACCGCTTCGTCGATACGGCCATCCGCGTCCTTCCCGCGCTGCCCGGCCTGACCGCCCTGGTGATCGGGCGGGCGCGCGACGGCGACACCGAGTTCCTCGATGGCCTGCGCCGCAAGGTTGCCGAGGCCGGACTGGGTGATCGCATCATCTTCACCGGCGAACTGCCGCCCGACGAGTTGCGGCGGATCGTGCCGGCGCTGTCGCTGCTGGTGGCCCTGCCGCGCTACGAGGGCTATGGCATGACCCCGCTGGAAGCGATGGCGTCCGGCGTCCCGGTCGTGGCGACCGATACCGGGCATTTCCGTGCCTTTGTCGGCCAGAACGAGGCGGGCCGGATCGTCGAACCGGACGAGGCGGCCGCGGCGATCCTGTCGCTACTGTCCGGACCTGCCGACCTGGAAAACCTTGGCCGATCGGCGCGGCACCGCGCCGAATCCGGCTTTGCGATCGAAGGCGAGGCCCGCGCGGTCGCCCGGGTCTACGACTCGCTCTGGAACGCCCAGGGCGCCTGAGCGCGCCTGTCTGAAGGAAGATCGGGAAATTGGTCGGAGCGAGAGGATTCGAACCTCCGACCCCCTGCTCCCGAAGCAGGTGCGCTACCAGACTGCGCTACGCTCCGACCGTGGCGGCGGGATTAGACGGTCGCGCCCCGATTTGCAAGGGGACTCGGGGCGCGGTCACTCTGCCGTTTGCTATCGCCGTTTCAGAAGCGACGAGATCCGGGGAAAGACCCCGATCTCGGCCCGCGAGCGCGATTCCAGAACCGGCCGGTTCTCGGACACGCTGGGCGTGCCTTCGCGCAACACGATGTAGATGCCGCTTGCGATGATGACGAGCGTGCCGATGGCCGTCGCCGGCTCGGGCCGTTCGTTGAAGAACACGTAGCCATAAAGCGTGGCCCAGAGAATCTGCGAATACTGCATCGGGGCCACGATGATGGCAGGCGCAGACCGATAGGCCGCAATGATGAGGATACCTCCGGTGAACCCAAGGCAG
This sequence comes from Pseudomonadota bacterium, assembly GCA_046050045.1. Taxonomy (GTDB): domain Bacteria; phylum Pseudomonadota; class Alphaproteobacteria; order Rhodobacterales; family Rhodobacteraceae; genus JAOADN01. The sequence goes on from JBJOQI010000232.1 coordinate 5,020, forward strand.
GACATCAGCGCCAGCAGGCCGAAATGTTCGATCGGCATGGGCCGGTAGACAAAGGGCAGGATCGCCGCCATCACCAGGAAGTTCGCGGTCATCGGATAAAGCATCAGCGTGGCCGAGCGTTCGTCAGGGCCGATCTTGCGCACGATGATCGACACGAAGGCCCCGGTAAAGGCGGCACCCAGCGCCGACAGCTGGCCGAGCCCC
>JBJOQI010000233.1:0-7657 GCA_046050045.1 Pseudomonadota bacterium
CTGTTCAAGCACCCCAAGATCGAGGTTCTGTGGAACCACACGGTCGAGGAAGTGCTGGGCGACACCATGCCGCCGGGCGTGACGGCCGTGCGCGCGAAGAACGTCCTGACCGGCGAGACGCGCGACATCCCCTGCGCGGGCTTCTTCGTTGCAATCGGCCATGCACCGGCCTCGGAACTGGTCAAGGACCAGCTGGAACTGCACAACGGCGGCTATGTGAAGGTCGAGGCGGGCACCACCCGCACATCGATTCCCGGCGTCTTTGCCGCGGGTGACCTGACCGACCACGTCTATCGTCAGGCCGTCACCAGCGCCGGCATGGGCTGCATGGCCGCACTCGACGCCGAGCGCTGGCTGGCCGCGCAAGGCGCGCAAGGTCAGGCGCAGGCTGCGGAGTAGTCGTACCGGAATTGCTGACCCGGTACTGGCAACAGATCCGGAATATCCGACCATCCGTCGCCGCAGCGCAGCAATTCCTGCCCTTTTCCAGACCTGCCGGGCCATTTCGCTTGAATTTCGCCCCATTCCGGGTCTAAAGCCCCGCGCGAAAGCGGCCATCCGGGCCGCTCGTCCGTTGTAAAGGCGCTTTTCCCGATGTCCTCGAACCATACCCCGATTCCCGAGCTTTTCGTTTCTGCCGAAGAGGCGCTGGCGCTGAAGCACCATGCTGGCAGCCTGCAGTCCTGGGACCTGACGCCGCGCCAGGTCTGCGACCTCGAGCTTCTGATGAACGGGGGCTTCAACCCGCTCACGGGCTTCAATTCGGAAGCCGACTACAATGGCGTGGTCGAGAACATGCGACTGGCGGACGGCTCGCTCTGGCCGATCCCGGTCACGCTCGACGTGAACGAGGGCTTTGCCGACAAGGTCAAGTCCGGTGACGAGATCGCGCTGCGCGACGCCGAGGGCGTGATCCTTGCGATCATGACCGTCACCGACAAGTGGGTGCCCAACAAGTCGAACGAGGCCGCCAAGGTCTTTGGTGCCGACGATCTGGCCCACCCTGCCGTCGCCTACCTGCACAACAAGGCCGGCAACGTCTATCTCGGCGGGCCGGTCAAGGGGCTTCAGGCCCCGGTGCACTATGACTTCAAGGCCCGCCGCGACACCCCGAACGAGCTGCGCGCGCAGTTCCGCAAGCTCGGCTGGTCGAAGGTCGTGGCATTCCAGACCCGCAACCCGCTGCACCGCGCGCACCAGGAACTGACCTTCCGCGCCGCCAAGGAAGCGCAGGCGAACCTGCTGATCCACCCGGTCGTCGGCATGACCAAGCCCGGCGACGTCGACCACTTCACCCGCGTACGCTGCTACGAAGCGGTGATCGACAAGTATCCGGCCTCGACCACGACGATGAGCCTGCTGAACCTTGCCATGCGCATGGCCGGCCCGCGCGAGGCGGTCTGGCACGGGCTGATCCGCCGCAACCACGGCGTGACGCACTTCATCGTCGGCCGCGACCACGCTGGCCCCGGCAAGAACAGCCAGGGCAAGGACTTCTACGGCCCCTATGACGCTCAGACGCTGTTCAAGCAGCACGAGGCCGAGATCGGCGTGACCATGGTCGACTTCAAGCACATGGTCTACGTGCAGGAACGCGACCAGTACTATCCCGCCAACGAAGTGCCGGAAGGCTGCACGGTTCTGGACATTTCCGGCACCGAACTCCGCCGCCGCCTGCGCGAAGGGCTGGAGATCCCGGCGTGGTTCTCGTTCCCCGAAGTGGTCACGCAACTCCGCAAGACCTCGCCGGCGCGCGACAAGCAGGGCTTCACCGTCTTCTTCACCGGGCTTTCGGGCTCGGGCAAGTCGACCATCGCCAATGCGCTGATGGTCAAGCTGATGGAACAGGGTGGCCGTCCGGTGACGCTGCTGGACGGCGATGTGGTCCGCAAGCACCTGTCGTCGGAACTGGGGTTCAGCAAGGAACACCGCGACATCAACATCCGCCGCATCGGCTATGTCGCGTCAGAGATCACCAAGAATGGCGGCATCGCGATCTGCGCCCCGATCGCGCCCTATGCAGCCACCCGCGCCGCCGTGCGCGAGATGATCGAGGCCTATGGCGCGTTCCTTGAAGTCCACGTCGCGACCTCGGTCGAGGAATGCGAAAAGCGCGACCGCAAGGGGCTCTACAAGCTGGCCCGCGAAGGCAAGATCAAGGAATTCACCGGGATCTCGGACCCCTATGAAATCCCCGAGAACCCCGAGCTGCGCGTCGAGACGGTGAATGTCGACGTCGACAACTGCGCGCATCAGGTGATCCTGAAGCTGGAATCGATGGGCCTGATCAAGGCCTGATCCGGCAGGACCAAGAAAACGAAACGCCCCGGTCAGCCGACCGGGGCGTTTTGCGTTTCCCTCGACGCGGCGGTCAGTGCACCGTCACCGGGGTCATGTCGTGCTGGCGCGCCAGAAGGAAGGCCATCTTGCGGTCGGCCACCAGCGCCAGGCGTTCGCCGTCGGCGTCGTGAACTGCGTAGATCACCTCAAGCCCGCCCGCCTGCGCGCGCACCTCGGCCGGAAGGTCGGCCACGGCCACGGGGCGCACATAGACGATGCGGCCCGATTGGTCCTGTTCGTCGCCAAAGTCGAATTGCGTGTTCATCTGCTCGCCCTCACGTTTTCGAAATGCGGATCGTCTGCACGATCGTTTCCGGCACGGCCCGCTTCAGGTCGATGTGCAGCAGGCCGTTTTCCATCGACGCCCCCGCGACCTCGACCCCTTCGGCCAGAACGAAGGACCGCTGGAAGGCCCTGCTGGCTATACCCCGGTGCAGGTAGACCCGGCCTGCATCATCCTCGCCCTGCCGTCCGCGCACCACCAGCTGCCGGTCCTCGACCGTGATCGCCAGATCGGCCTCGCGGAAACCCGCGACGGCCAGCGTGATGCGGAAGCCATGTTCGCTCGATTGTTCGATATTGAAGGGCGGGTAGCCTTCGTTGCCGGACTTCGCCGTCCGTTCGACCAGGCGTTCCAACTGGTCGAAGCCCAGCAGGAACGGATAGGTGCTCAGCGTCAGTTTCGTCATTTCGGGCAAGTCCTTACGCATCAAGCGACATTGCAGATGTAGCCCCGGAATCGGCGGCCACGGGGATGAATATGGGAAACGGACAGGCAGCCCGCAAGGGCCGCCGGCAAGATGAGAATTCTTCGACAGTTGGAACAGACCGGGTATACTTGCCGCATCGCTCACCCCTGACTCGCGGAAACAGGCAAAGATGAACGCGCATTTCGAGATGGACGGCGATGAGGTCCTGCGTGTGAAGCTGAATGTCCTCAGGCGCGAACATCGCGACCTGGACGAGGCGATCCACGTGCTCGAGACCTCGGGCCGCGGCGACCAGCTGACCCTGAAGCGCCTGAAGAAGCAGAAGCTGATGCTGAAAGACCAGATCGCGCGGCTGGAAGACATCCTGACCCCCGACATCATCGCCTGACCGGCTTGCCCCCGCACCCTCGCTGGCTATAGTGCGCGCCTCTGGCGATGGGGGGTCTGCATGGGCGTGAAAGTCGGCATCATCATGGGGTCGCAGTCGGACTGGCCCACGATGAAGGGCGCAGCCGAAATGCTGGACGAGCTTGGCATCAGCTACGAAACCAGGATCGTATCGGCCCACCGCACGCCCGACCGGCTCTGGGACTACGGCAAGACGGCCGTGGCGCGTGGGCTTCAGGTCATCATCGCAGGCGCGGGCGGCGCGGCGCACCTTCCGGGCATGATGGCGTCAAAGACCCGCGTGCCGGTCATCGGCGTGCCGGTGCAGACAAAGGCACTGTCGGGTGTCGACAGCCTCTATTCCATCCTCCAGATGCCCAAGGGCTATCCGGTCGCCACCATGGCCATCGGTGGCGCGGCCAATGCGGGCCTGATGGCCGCGGGCATCCTTGCGTTGCAGGACGCAGCCCTCGCCGCCCGCCTCGATGCCTGGCGCGACGCGCTGTCGGCCTCGATCCCCGAGGAGCCGTCGGATGACTGAGGCACTGCCCGCAGGCGCGGTCATCGGCATCCTTGGCGGCGGCCAGCTTGGCCGGATGCTTTCGGTCGCGGCCGCGCGGCTGGGATATCGGACGCATATCTTCGAGCCCTCGGCCAACCCGCCCGCTGGCCATGTGGCCGACCGCGTGACGACCGCCGCCTGGGACGACGTGGACGCGATCCGCGCCTTCGCCGCCGCCGTCGACGTGGTGACCTACGAATTCGAGAATGTGCCCACGGCCAGCCTCGACGCGATCGAGGCGCTCTGCCCGATCCGCCCCAATCGAAGGGCTCTGGCGGTCAGCCAGGACCGGGTGGCCGAAAAGACCTTTCTCAACGGTCTGGGGCTGGCGACGGCCCCCTGGGCCGAAGTCACCACACGCGACGACCTAAGCGCGGCGATTGCAAGGATCGGGGTGCCCTCGATCCTGAAGACCGCGCGGCTCGGCTATGATGGCAAGGGGCAGGCGCGACTGCGTGCGCCGGGCGATGCCGACGCGGCCTTCGCGGCGATGATGGGCGCGCCCGCCGTGCTGGAGGGCTTCGTCGATTTCAGCCGCGAGATCTCGGTCATTGCCGCGCGCGGGCTCGACGGCGCGGTTGCGGCCTATGATCCGGGCGAAAACGTCCACCAGAACGGGATCCTGGCCACCACGACCATTCCCGCCGCCATCGCGCCCGCCCTGCGCACCGATGCCGTGCTGATCGCCGCGCGCATCCTGAACGCGCTCGACTACGTGGGCGTGCTGGGGGTCGAGCTCTTCGTGACCCCCGTAGGCCTGCTCGTCAACGAGATCGCGCCGCGCGTCCACAACTCGGGCCACTGGACGCAGAATGGCTGCGCGGTCGACCAGTTCGAACAGCACATCCGCGCCATCGCGGGCTGGCACCTTGGCAACGGATCGCGGCATTCCGACGTGGTGATGGAAAACCTGATCGGCGAGGATATCTTGCGGGTGCCCGCCATCGCAGCCGAGCCGAACGCGGCCCTGCACCTCTATGGCAAGGCCCAGGCGCGCCCGGGCCGCAAGATGGGCCACGTCAACCGCGTGACCCCGCTGCGGTAGGTCCCCTCGCTACTTCGCCTCGTCCTCGAGGTGCAGCTTCATCTCGATCAGCACCCGCTGGATCGCGAGCGTTTCGGTCAGCAGGCGCTTGGCCTCGTTGATGCTGATGCGTCCATCCCCGATGGCAAGATTGTATTCGGCCATCAGCTGCGCAAAGCGCTGGCTCAGCGCCACCACATCCTGATTGACGCCGCCCTTGGAATTGCGGCGCGTCTCGCCGTCATAGCTCAGCGTGATGCCGCGCAGGTCCGCCAGCGCCGAGGTCACATGCGGAAACCGCGATGCTGATTCCAGTGATGCCACGACGTCGATCGGCATGAACCTGTCACCGTGTTCGGGGTCGTCGGAATAATAGCGCCCGAGCGTCGCCTTCGACTTTCCCGAAATCGCTGCCGCTGCCTCGATCCCCACGTCCTTGACCAGAGCCTCGGTGTGCTTGCGAAGGTAGGGCCCGGACCCTTTCTCTGGCATCTGTGGTATCTCCTCGTAAGCGCTTGGGAAAACTTGCCCGTATTTCCCATGACCCGACATCGGCCTGCATGTCAAATCTCTACCCGTTCCGGTCGTACCGGAACAGTGCGAGTTGCCGGCTTCCGCAAGTCGGCTGGGTGGGGTCCGCCGCGTTTCTGACGCCGCGGAGTGTTCAGGGCGGGTTCGGGCAACCGGGCCCGCAGCAACGCGGCGGATCGTCTTCGGGTAGAGACGGCCGCGGCAGAAGGTCGATCCCTTCGCCGCGGCCGTCACCCCGAAGGCGATCCGCCGGCGTTGTGTCACGGGGGCTTGAAGCCTGCGGCCCGGTGCCGCTATCAGGCGGCATGGCCAAGCTCTATTTCCACTACTCGACGATGAACGCCGGCAAGTCGACGAACCTGCTTCAGGCAGCCTACAACTATGCCGAAGGCGGCATGCAGACCTATCTGCTGACCGCGAACTTCGACGACCGCGCCGGGACGGGCAAGATCGGCAGCCGGATCGGCCTGACTGCCGAGGCCGATACCTTCGGGGCGACAACCGACCTGTACGAGATGCTGCGCGCCCGGCTGGAAAAGGGCCCGGTCGCCTGCGTGTTTGTCGACGAGGCGCAATGGCTGTCGCGCGAACAGGTCTGGCAGCTTGCCCGTGCAGTCGATGATCTGGGTGTTCCGGTCATGTGCTACGGGCTGCGGGTGGATTTCCGGGGCGAGCTGTTCCCCGGCTCGTCCGCCCTGCTGGCGCTGGCGGATGAAATGCGCGAAGTGCGCACCATCTGCCATTGCGGCAAGAAGGCCACGATGGTCGTGCGCAAGGGGTCGGACGGCAAGGCAATGACCGTGGGACCGCAGGTTCAGGTGGGCGGCAACGAAACCTACCAGTCGCTTTGCCGCCGGCACTGGCGCGAAGCGGTGGGCGACCGCCCCCAGGTCTGACGACACGTCATTTCTTGACAGGAAATGCCTGTCGCCTAGCATGCCAGCATGACAGCCCCCGCATCCCCCGAGCCTCGCCTGCTGCCGCTTGCGTCCTATGACGGGTCACTTGGCCAGAGGGTCTATCAGGCGCTGAAGGAAGCGATCCTGACGCTGGCCTATCGCCCTGGCGAGATGCTGCGCAAGGCCGACATCTGCGAGGTGCTCGGCGTGTCGCGGTCTCCGGTCGCCGACGCTGTCGCCCGTCTGTCGGCCGAGGGTCTTGTCGACGTGATCCCCCAGGCCGGCACCTTCGTCGCCCGATTCTCGATGGCCGAGATCAGGGAAGGCGCCTTCCTGCGCGAGGCCATCGAACTTGCTGCCGTCGAGGTCGTGGCAGCGCGTGCGACCGACGATCAGGTGACGCTGCTGCGCCGCAACCTTCGCGTGCAGGAGGCGCTGCTGGCCGACCGGGATACCCGGGGGTTTCACCAGACCGACGCCGAGATGCACGAACTGATCCTCGGCTTCACCGGGTTCCGCCGTATAGCCCAGGTTTCCGATACGGCCTGGCTGCATGTGAACCGGGCGCGGCGGCTGATCCTGCCGGTCGAACGGCGCGTGAACGACACGCTCGAGGAACACCGCGCCATTGTCGAGGCGATTGCCGCCCGCGATCCGGACCGCGCCCGTGACGCGACACGCCACCACCTGCGCCAGCTTGTCCGCCATCTGGAACCACTTGAACGCGAAAGGCCCGAGCTTTTCGGACCGGTCTGACCGAACCCACGGGGCATGGCCGTGTCAGGCCCGGTCGGGCCCCGGTCGGCTCCCGTCAGGCCTCTTCGCGCAGGATCCGGCACAGCGGGTCGAACAGCTCGCTGTTGCCAGCGATGATGCCACCCGATTCAAGGATCTCGCGTCCGGCGCGCACCGGCCCGACAAAGCCGCCTGCTTCCTTCACGATCAGAAGCCCTGCGGCAATGTCCCAGGCGTTCAGACCGCGCTCCCAGAACCCGTCGTAGCGTCCCGCAGCCACATAGGCGAGGTCGAGCGCAGCCGCCCCCCAACGCCGCACCCCCGCACAGACCGGCATGAGCCGTGCCAGATCCTGCAGCGTCGCCGGAAGGGTCGACCGCCCGCCGAAGGGAACGCCGGTGGCAAAGATCGCCTCGATCATGTTGCGGCGCGCCGACACCCGCAGCCGGTTGGAATCGTTCAGCCAGGC
>JBJOQI010000234.1:0-4522 GCA_046050045.1 Pseudomonadota bacterium
AATGCGGGCAACCTGGCCTTCAACATGCTGTTCAGCCGCTGGATGGGGCCGGCCCTCTTTGCCGACCTCGCGGTGCTGCTGACCCTGAAGCTTGCCGTCCTGAACCTCGCCGGGGCCGCGCAACTGGCCGCAAGCCAGATGGTCGCCGCGCAGGACGGGGCACAACGCGAGGTGCTCGTCGCCCGGCTGGCGCGGTTGTCGTGGCGTGCCTTCCTTCCCGGCCTGCTGCTGCTGCCGCTGCTTATCGCGCTTGCCGCTCTTGGGGCCGGACAGGCGCTGGGGCTGGCCTCTCCGGCGTCGCTCTGGATCCTCGCGCTCGGGTTTCCCTTCGCGCTTCCGCTGGCCCTGGTGCGCGGTGTCGCGGCCGGGCGGCTTGATACCGGCGCCATGGTCGCTTCGGCCCAGGCCGAGATGGCGGTGCGCCTGATCGGGGCGGTTCTGGCCTGGCAGTCGGGCCTTGGCCTGAACGGGGTAATGGCGGCGATCCTTGTCTCGATCATCGCGGGTTGGGCGGTCATCGCCAGGCCTGCGCCGCGGGTTCGGCCGGACCGCGCGCCGCGCGCGGCAGACGGGATGCCGGGCAGACTGGCCGCAATGGCCCTGCCGCTGGCCGTGCTGCAACTGGCGCAAGTGGCGCTGCTTGATGGCGACGTGCTGCTGGCCAAGGCGATGCTGCCGGCAGAGCCTGCCGGGCTGGCGGCAGCGCTGGGCCTGCTGCAACGCATCCAGGTCTTTGCCTGCATCGGCCTGTCGGCCGTGCTGATCCCCCAGATCGCGGCTTTCGCCGCAAGCGGGCGCCCTCTGCTTCCCGCCGTCGCGCCGGTGCTTGCCCTGGTCGGGTTGGCGAGCCTCGGACTCGCGCTGGTGGCGGCCGCCCGACCCGGGACCCTCGTCACCCTGCTGGCCGGACCGGAGTTCGCCGCCGCTGCGCCGCTTGCCCTGCCGACCGTCATCGGGGCCGCGGCCTTCACCCTCGCCTATCTCGGCGCGACCTGCCTGTCGGCGATGGGGCGCAACACGGGCCTGTGGCTGATGGCGACGGCGATACCCCTGCAGGCAGCCGCCATCCTGCTGGCCGATCCGGCGACCCGCGGACTGCCCGCACTGATTGCCGCCAAATCCGGCTGCCAGGTCGCACTCTGCCTCGCCGTGCTTTCGGCGCTGGTCCTGGCGCTGCGCCGCCGGCGCGACCAGACCAGTTAACCCAACGGTAACCATGACAAGTGTTCAGTAAGGAAAGGAACCAGTAACCATGACCGCTCCCCGCATCCGTCCCGTCGTTCTCTGTGGTGGCAATGGCAAGCGCCTTTGGCCCGCCTCGCGCAAGACCTTCCCCAAGCAGTTCGCCCGCCTGACCGGCAGCGAAAGCCTGCTGCAGACCACGGTCCGCAGGCTTGAAGACGCGGGCTGCGTCGATCCACTGCTGATGACGGCATCGGACTACCGCTTCATCGTCGGCGAGCAGATGGCCGAGATCGGGGTGAACCGGCACCGCATCGTGATCGAGCCCGAGGCGCGCAACACCGCCCCGGCGATCTGCGCGGCCGCCGAGATCCTGCACGGGGAAGAGCCGAACGCGCTGGTGCTGATCGTCCCCTCGGATCACCATTTCGACGACCCGCTGGCCTTTGCCCGCGCCGTCGCCGCCGGGGCCGAGCGCGCTGCAGATGGCGAGATCGTCACCTTCGGCATCCGCCCCGACCGGCCCGAGACGGGTTACGGCTATATCGAGCTGCGCGACCGCCTGACCGAAGCCGGGGAACCGCAGCCCTTCGTTCAGTTCATCGAGAAGCCGACCGTCGAGGGTGCGCAGACCATGCTCGACGCGGGCCGCTACGTCTGGAACGCGGGCATCTTCCTTGCCTCGGTCGCGACGCTGCGGGCGGCCTTCGGGCGGCATGCGCCGGCCATCCGCGCGGCCGTCCGCGTCGCCGTGCGCGAAGGGAACAAGGATCTCGACTTCTTCCGACTGGGTGCGAGTTTCGGCAAGGCACCCGACATCTCTTTCGACTATGCGGTGATGGAGCGCGAGGTCGGCACCGTCGTTCCGATGGCGGCCGGATGGAACGACCTCGGCAGCTGGCGGTCGGTCTGGGAGGAAACCGCGCGCGACGCCGATGGCGTGGGCACGACGGGCCAGGCGCTGGCCCTGTCGTGCAGCGACACGCTGCTGCGGTCGGAAGAGGACGGCGTGCAGGTGGTGGGCATCGGCCTGCGCAACATTGCCGCCATTGCCACCCGTGACGCGGTGCTGATCGCCGATCTCGATGCGGCGCAGGACGTGGGCAAGGCGGTCGAAATGATGCGCCTGGCCAGAGTCCGGCAGGCAACCGATTTTCCGCGCCACGCCCGCCCCTGGGGCCATTACGAGACGCTGGCGCTGGGGTCCCGCTATCAGGTGAAGTCGATCGTGGTGAAGCCGGGCGCGGCGCTGTCGCTGCAAAGCCATGTCCATCGGGCCGAACACTGGGTTGTGGTCGAGGGCACGGCCACGGTGACGATCGGCAGCACCGAAAAGCTGATCTCGGAAAACCAGTCGGTCTACATTCCGCTGGGCGAGATCCATCGCCTTGCCAATCCCGGCCGCGTGCCCCTGCGACTGATCGAGGTGCAGACCGGCGCCTATCTCGGCGAGGATGACATCATCCGCTACGAAGACATTTACGAGCGGGCCTGAGGGCAGGGTGCGAAGATGAGCGACATGCACATGCAGCTTGGCTGCTTCAAGGCCTATGACATCCGCGGCGAGATCGGGGTCAACCTCGACCCCGCCGTCGCCCGCCGCATCGGCGCGGCCTTTGCCCGCGTCATGCGGCCGGTCTCGGTCGTGGTCGGGCGCGATTGCCGCGCCAGCAGCACCGAGCTTCAGCAAGGTCTGATCGAGGGGCTCCTGTCCGAAGGGGTCGTCGTGATCGACATCGGGCTGGCCGGAACGGAAGAGGTCTATTTCGCCACCGCGCATCTGGGCGCGGGCGGCGGGATCGAGGTGACAGCCTCGCACAACCCGATGAACTACAACGGCTTCAAGCTGGTCGGTCCGGGAAGCCGCCCGCTGGAGGATGCCGAGTTTCAGGCGATCCGCGTGTCTGCCGAGGCGGGCGGGGTATCGGCGGGGGCGCAGGATGCCCGCGCGCGGGGGCAGTTGCATCCCATGAATACCCGCGCGGCCTATGCCAGAAAGATCGCAGGCTTTGTCGACCCGTCCCGCCTGCGGGGGCTGAAGATCGTCGTGAATGCCGGAAACGGCGTGGCCGGGCCGGCCTTTGACGCCATCATGGCCGAGCTTTCGGCTGCAGGCGCGGCACTCGAGGTGATCCGCATTCACCACGACCCCGACGGGACTTTCCCGAACGGCATCCCCAATCCGCTGTTGCCCGAGAAACGCGCGGCGACCTCGGAGGCGGTCGTGGCCCATGGCGCGGACCTCGGCATCGCCTGGGACGGCGACTTCGACCGCTGCTTCCTGTTCGATCACCGGGGTGCCTTCGTCGATGGCGAATATGTCGTGGGCCTGCTGGCGGGCGCTGTGCTGGTCTCCGAGCCCGGTGCGCGGATTGTCTACGACACCCGCGTGACGGGCAGCACGCTGGCGGCCATCGGTGCGGGTGGTGGCAAGGCGGTGCCTGCGCGGGTCGGACACGCCTTCATCAAGGCCGCCATGCGCAGCTCGGATGCGGCCTATGGCGGCGAGATGTCGGCCCATCACTACTTCCGCGACTTCATGTCTTGCGATTCGGGGATGATCCCCTGGCTCAAGGTCATCGAGCGGATGTGCATGACCGGGCGCAGCCTTGCCGATCTGGTGGCCGAGATGCGCAGCGCCTATCCCTCGTCTGGCGAGCGCAACTTCACCGTCGGCGACGTGCGTGCCGCGATGGCGGCCATCGAGACGGCGCTTGCGCCCCATGCCCGGGCGGTGGACCGGCTTGACGGGATCAGCCTCGACTTCGGGGACTGGCGGATGAACCTGCGCGGGTCCTCGACCGAGCCGCTTCTGCGCCTGAACGTCGAGACGCGGGGCGATGCGGCGCTGCTCTCTGAACGGGTCGAAACCCTGTCGGCCCTGATCGCTGCGAACGATGCGGCCCTGGGTGCAAGCGAACGCGCCGCCTGACCTTGGTCAGCTCAGGTCCGAAACCCTGTAGCTGGCGCGGTCGAGCCAATCGGCCCGGATCTCTACCCCCCAGCCCGGCGCGTCGGGGACGGTCACATGGCCGTCCTCGACCGCATAGGGGTCACCATGGAACAGCCCGTCCTGCCAGGGGTAGTAGTCAAGTCCTTCGATGGAGAGTTCGAGGTACTTGCCGGCGTTCGGGATCGCCTTGAGCAGGTGCATCGTGCACATCGTGACCAGCGACAGGTTCGCCGCATGGGGCGTGACCGGCAGCCCCGCGGCGGCGGCCATGCGAGCGACCTGCAATGTGCGGCTGATCCCGCCCATGTACATCACGTCGGGCTGTGCGATGTCGATGGACTGGCGGTCGAACATCAACTGCCAACTGGAGTATTCACAGTCCTGCTC
>JBJOQI010000235.1:0-4996 GCA_046050045.1 Pseudomonadota bacterium
TCTGCACTGCGGCGTGAACTCCTGCTTGACGGAGCGACAAATGTTCAAATAGCTTCTGGCGAAATTTTGAAGGAGGAACCTCATGCCCACGAACGTCGCATTGACAGGACTTGCCCGTGATCTGGCCGCCCGCGAAGCCTCGGGGCGGCCTGTTCGCATCGGCTTGGTGGGCGCGGGAGAGATGGGCACCGACATCGTCAGTCGCGTCGCCCATATGCAAGGCGTGGAAATCGGCGCGATTTCCGAACTGAAGCCGGGAGCGGCAGCACGGTCAGTGGAAATCGCCTATGGCTCCGGCGAACGTACGGTCGAAACCTCGACTGCCGACCAGGCCAATGCCGCGATGGAAGCGGGCAAGATCGCCGTGACGGCCAATGTCGATTCGCTCCTCGAGGCCGGACTGATCGACGTCATCGTTGATGCGACCGGGGTTCCGGCGGTCGGCGCGGAGATCGGCCTGCGCGCGATGGAGCGTGGCAAGCATCTGGTGATGATGAATGTCGAGGCGGATGTCACGATCGGTGCCTATCTGCGCGCCGAGGCCGAGCGGCTGGGCGTGGTGTATTCGCTCGGTGCGGGCGACGAGCCGTCCTCCTGCATGGAGCTGATCGAGTTCGTCAGCGCCATGGGCCACCGCATCGTCTGTGCGGGCAAGGGCAAGAACAATCCGCTGAACATTGATGCGACGCCGGATGTCTACACCGAAGAGGCGGTGCGTCGGCACATGAACCCGCGGATGCTGGTGGAGTTCGTGGACGGATCCAAGACGATGGTGGAAATGGCTGCCATCGCCAATGCCACTGGTCTTCTGCCCGACAAACCTGGAATGCACGGCCCCGCCGCCACTCGGGACGAACTGAACCAGGTGCTGATCCCCAAGTCTGCGGGCGGCGTCCTTTCCTCGAACGAGGGGCGTGTGGATTACTCGATCGGCAAGGGCGTGGCTCCAGGGGTCTTCGTGGTGGCCGAGATGGACCATCCTCGGATCCGCGAGCGGATGGAGGATCTGAAGATGGGCAAGGGTCCCTATTTCACGTTCCACCGTCCCTATCACCTGACCTCTCTTGAGGTGCCTTTGACCTGCGCCCGCGTGGTTCTGTATCGCAAGGCTGACATGGTGCCGCTGGCCCGGCCCGTGGCCGAGGTCGCGGCTGTGGCAAAGCGAGACCTGAATCCGGGCGACACTTTGGACCAGATCGGCGAATACTGCTACCGGGCCTGGATCATGACGGCGACCGAGGCGCGCACGGCGGGAGCCATCCCCTGTGGGCTTCTTGCCGGCGCCAAGGTGACCCAGCCGATCAAGAAGGGCGCCCTGATCACCTATGGCAACACTGCCCTGCCGGCAGGGTCGAAGATAGCCAAACTGCGCGCCCTGCAAGACAAGATGTTGGGGCTCTGAATGAACATCCCCTTCGCCATCCGCACCTATGCACCTGAGGTCCTGCGTGAGGCCCTGAAACGCATGTACCTGATCCGTCGCTTCGAAGAAGGCGCGGAAGATAGCTACATGCGCGGGCTGATCCACGGCACGATGCACCTGTCGATCGGGCAGGAGGCCTCTGCCATGGCCACCTGCATCGAGCTTGGTGATAACGACAAGATCACCTCGACCCATCGCGGTCACGGGCATTGCATCGCGAAGGGGGCCGATGTCGGCCGGATGTTTGCCGAGTTCTTCGGAAAGGAGACCGGCTATTGCCATGGCCGCGGCGGTTCGATGCATATCGCCGACGTGAAGACCGGCAACCTTGGGGCCAATGGCATTGTGGGGGGCGGCCTGCCAATCGCGGTGGGAGCGGCTCTTTCGGCCAAGCGGCTCGGCAGGCCTGATGTGACGGTCTGTTTCTTTGGCGATGGGGCCAACAACGAGGGCGCGTTCCACGAAAGCCTGAACATGGCCGCCGTTTGGAAGCTGCCGGTGATCTTTGTCTGCGAAAACAACGGTTACGGCATGTCGACCTCGACGGCACGCTCCACCGCGGTCAAGCGTATCGCCGACAGGGCGGCGGGCTATTCCATGCCGGGGGTGACTGTGGACGGCAATGACTTCTCCGCCGTGGCCGAGGCGGTGCATCACGCTATCGCCCGGGCGCGGGCAGGAGAGGGGCCAAGCCTGGTCGAAAACCTCACTTACCGCTGGCGGGGGCATTCCAAATCTGACCGCAACCGCTACCGGACCAAGGAAGAGATCGCTGAGTGGATGGAACGCGATCCGATCGCTCGTTTCCGTGCTGAACTTATCGCTCATGGAGTGCTGGACGAAGCCGGCGCGAATGCCATTGAGACCCAGGCCCAGGCCGATGTCGAGGCCGGCGTCGAATTTGCCAAGGCCAGCCCCGCGCCAGGGATCGGCGACGTTACCCGTTATGTCTATGCCGAGGCCCAAGGATGAACGCCATGACCGACTTGCGTCTGATGACCTATTCCGAGGCGATCCGAGAGGCCATGGCCATCGCCCTGGAGGCTGACCCCACTGTCATCCTGATGGGCGAGGATATCGGCGTCTACGGCGGCGCCTTCCAGGTGACGTTGGACCTGGTAGACCGCTTTGGCCCCGACAGGGTCATGGACACACCGATCTCGGAACTTGGCGGGGCAGGGGTGGCGGTGGGTGCTGCCCTCACCGGTCTCAAGCCGATCTTCGAGTTCCAGTTCTCGGATTTCGCCATGCTGGCCATGGAGCAGATCGTCAACCAAGCCGCCAAACTGCGCTACATGCTGGGCGGCGAGGCATCGGTTCCGGTCGTCTTCCGTTTGCCCTCTGGTTCGGGCACGGGGGCAGCAGCGCAGCATTCGCAGAGCATCGAGGCCTGGTTTGGTCATGTGCCGGGGCTGAAGGTCCTTCAGCCCTCCACCCCAGAGGATGCCAAGGGGATGCTTTTGGCCGCATTGGCCGATCCCGACCCGGTGATGATCTTCGAACACAAGCTCCTCTATAAGATGAAGGGTGAGGTTCCGGCGGGCCATTACCTGACCCCCATCGGCAAGGCGGCCATCCGCCGCGAGGGCACGGATGTCACGATCGTCGCGGGGTCCATCATGGTCCATCGCGCGCTGGAAGCTGCCGAAAAATTGGCCGCGGAGGGGATCAGTGCCGAGGTCATCGACCTGCGCTCGATCCGGCCCATCGACCATGCGACGATCCTGGCTTCGGTCAAGAAGACGGGGCGGCTGATGGTGGTTTACGAAGGCGTCAAAGCCTTTGGTGTGGGGGCCGAGATCAGCGCCATGGTGGCGGAATCCGAGGCCTTCGACTTCCTCGATGCACCCATCCTTCGCCTCGGTGCCGCCGACGCCCCGGTGCCCTACAACCCTGACCTGGAACGCGCCGCCGTGCCGCAGGTCGACACGATCGAGGCCGCCGCTCGCCGCCTTGCCCGCCGAGAGGTCTGAATGCCCGTCGAAGTGATCCTGCCGAAAGTCGACATGGACATGAGCCATGGGACGCTGGCCACTTGGCACGTCGCCGAAGGCGAGACGGTCACCAAGGGAGCCGCATTGTTCGACATCGAGACCGACAAGGCCGCGATGGAGGTCGAAAGTCCCGCCTCGGGAATTCTGCGCGCTGTCACAGCGCAGCCTGGCGATAAGGTGCCCGTGGGCGCGGTCGTGGCGCTTATCTGTGCCGAAGGCGAAGTCTGGGATGCCCCCGTACCGCAGACCCGCGTTGCCCTCGGACAGCCAGAGGCGTCGCCGATTTCAGACAAACCGCCCGCGCCTGTGGCAAGCCCCACCCAACCGGCGGCAACTCTCGCAAGATCGGCGGCGCCTTCCGTAGAGCCGCTTTCAGATCCACGCCCACGTGCCACTCCCGCCGCCCGCCAAGCGGCTCGGGAAGCCGGGATCATGCTTGCGGACATTTCGGGTTCTGGTCCCAGGGGCCGCATCCAGGCCGCCGACATCGTCGCGCCGCACGTCGCCGTGACGGGCTGGACACCAGAATCCGGCCCTCTGCATGTCACGCGTCGCAAGGGTCAGGGCGTACCACTGCTGATGCTGCATGGTTTTACCGCCGACAGCCAATCCTGGGCACCTTTGGAAAAGGCCTATCCCGACCGTGCCCTGATCCGGATTGACCTGGCCAACCACGGTCGCTCCCCGCGCCGCAGGATTGCCGGGTTCAAGGAACTCGCCCGCATGGTGGTGGATGCCTTCGACGACGCCACGCGCGATTTGGAACAGGTCAATGTCCTTGGCCATTCCTTGGGTGGCGCTCTGGCCTTGGCGCTGGCGGACGTCCGCCCGCGCAAAGTGTCGAGCCTTGTCCTGATCGCCCCTGCCGGACTTGGTCCCGAAATCGACGCAGCCGCGTTGAACGGAATCACACGAGCGACCAGGGCCGAAAGCCTCGCACCTTGGCTGCGTCGCCTGACAGCGACACCAGAAGCCATTAGTGACGATTATGCCAAAGCCGCAATGAACTCCCGCAAAGACAGTGCACTTCGTGCGGCGCAAGCCGACATGGCGGCTGCGCTTTTTGCCGATGGCACTCAGACGTTTGACCTGCGTCCCGCGCTTGGCCGCCTGACGGCGCCAACGGCAATCCTTTGGGGTCGCCAAGACCACATCCTGCCCCAATCGCAGGTCATTTCCGCGCAGGGCGATTTCGCACTTCACCTTTTGTCGGGAGCGGGTCATGTTCCGCAGATCGAAATTCCCGACAGGGTCGCGCGCATTCTGATGCAGCACCTGAGGGACTGAACCACGGACCCCAGATGCTGCCCATCCCTGCCCAAAGCGAAACCGACCGTCTGCGTGCACGGGCTGTTTGGCTCTATCATGTCGAGGGGCAGACACAGAACGACATAGCCCATTCGCTTGGCGTCAGCCGGGTCATGGTGGTTCGACTTCTGGCGGACGCACGGCGTCGAAACGAGGTACGGGTTACGGTTTCGGCCCCATTGGCCGAATTGATCGAAATCGAGCGCGCAGTCGAGACGCGTTATGGCATTGCCCGCGTCATCATAGCGCCTTTCTCGGACCCTGAGGGCGA
>JBJOQI010000236.1:0-3450 GCA_046050045.1 Pseudomonadota bacterium
AGCCGCATGCCCAGCGCGCGCGAATGCGGCAGCGCCTCGATGAACTGCCGCGCGGCCTTGCGTTTTCTGTCGTCCAAAACCGGTCTTTCACGCGTCATGAATGGTGCGGCCAAATCTGGGGGCTTGCCATAACCGCCGCAAGCGCTATCTTTTGCAATTGAGAATTACTCGCAGAAAAAGCATGCACCCCGTCACCACCCCTACCGCCGCGCCGGACATCGCCCTTGAGGGTCTCGGCCGCTTCGGCCGGCTGCGCCCACGTCGACTTCTGATCGCCGGACTGCTTCTGGCGCTGGCGCTAGTGCCGGGCGGCCTGGGCGAACTGACACGCGGACTGATGACCGACGCCTTCGTCCAGGTCTCGGTCTTCGTCGCAGCGACGCTCCTGATCTTCTACGGGTCAGAGCGGCTCTTCCGTTTCAACATGGGTGGCGCCCTGCGCAATTCGCGCGGCTGGCAAGTGCCGATTGCTTCGTTCCTCGGCGCAACGCCCGGCTGTGGCGGCGCGGTGGTCGTGGTGGCGGCCTATGCCTCGGGCAATGTCAGCTTTGGCGCAGTCGTCGCCACCCTGACGGCCACGATGGGCGATGCGGCCTTCCTGCTGATCGCGGTAAAGCCCGAGGCCGCGGCCGTCCTGATCCCGATCCAGTTCGGCGTCGGCATCCTGACCGGCTGGTTCATCAACCGCTTCGTGCAGAGCGACTTCCGCCCCACCAGCGGGGCCGCCTGCGAAATCGCGCCCCTGATCGGCCGGAAGCGCCTGCGCGACTATGCCTATCTGGCGGCACTCGCCCCCGGCCTTGTGGTCGGCGCGGCCCAGATCGGCAGCGTCGAGATCACGACCATCCTCGGCTTGCCGGTTGCATGGATCGCCCTGGCGGGGGCCGCGACCGGTCTGGCGATATGGGCGGTCTCGCCCGTCACGGCGATGACGAACGCCAAGGATGCGCCGGTGACGCGGATGGCCGAGGAGACGGCCTTCATCTCGGTGTGGGTCATCATGGCCTATCTGGCCTATGACTATGCCGCAGCCTACGCGGGCCTCGACCTTGCGGCGCTGTTCAAGACCATCGGGCCGGTGCTTCCGATCCTTGGCGCAGCGGTGGGCCTGATCCCCGGTTGCGGCCCGCAGGTGCTGGTCGCCACGCTCTACATCAACGGGGCGATCCCGTTCTCGGCGCTGATGGCCAATGCGATCTCGAACGACGGTGACGCGCTGTTTCCGGCGATCGCGCTTGCCCCGCGCGCGGCGATCATGGCGACACTCTATTCCACGGTGCCGGCGCTGCTTGTGGCCTATGGCTTTCACCTCTTCGCGCCCGGCTTCCTGAACTGAGTTGTCCGGCGGCCGCGCAGCGTCTAACCTTGCGCCGGGCTGCGGGAGGGCCTGCGTGCGATGGCGGACGAGGAACTGAGCTTCAAGGACATGTGTGCGACGTTCGACGTGACCCCGCGCACGCTGCGCTATTACGAGTACATCGAGCTTCTGGCGCCCCGCAAGGACGGACGCGCCCGCTGGTACGGCCCGCGCGAACAGGCCCGGATGAAGCTGATCCTGCGTGGCCGCCGCTTCGGCTTCAGCCTCGAGGAAATCCGCCAGTGGCTTCTGATCTACGGCAAGAAGGGTGAACGCCTTCAGCTGCAGACCTGGCTGCAACTTGCCGACCGCCAGCTTGCAGAGCTGCAAAAGCAGCGGGCCGAACTGGACGTCACGATTGACGATCTGAAGGCTCTACGCGGCACTGCGGCGCAGGAACTCGACCGGCTCGGACCGGGCGAAACCTGACCGCGAATCCGGGGAAAACCGGGCCGGCCTTCCCAAATCGAAACGTTTCGGACATTGTTTTGTTACGCTTTCCCCTGCGTAAGCTTTCGTGACATTGCGTCACCTTTTTCGTGACGCAACGTAACTTTGACTGACGAGTCAACAAAGCTTGTAGGGTGCGCCAGCGATACCCCATGTGGCCCGCCATCCGCTGATTTCAGCACGGAAGGGACATGGAAATGACCGAGGAAGTGATGACGATCCGCGAAATGTGCGAGGCCTATGACGTTACGCCCCGCGCGCTTCGCTTCTACGAAAGCAAGGAACTGCTGTTTCCGATCAGGCAGGGACAGAAGCGTCTGTTCACCCGCCGCGACCGGGCCCGGCTGACCCTGATCCTCAAGGGCAAGAGCTTCGGCTTCAGCCTCGAGGACATTCGCCAGATCCTCGACCTCTACGGGTCGGACGATCATGGCGTGGCCCAGATGCAGCGCACGCTTGGCGTGGCCGAAAAGCGTCTGGCCGAGATGACGGCCGAACGCGATGCGCTTGACGCGTCGATGGCGGCCCTGCGTGAACATGTCCGCTTTGTCGAAGGGCGGATTGCCGAGACGCGGCAGCAGAACGCCGCCTGACCACCCGAGGGAGACTGACCGATGCCCAGCTATACCGCCCCCGCCGATGACATCCGCTTCGTTCTGCACGAAGTCCTTGACGTGACGGGAAGCGACATACCGGGCTACGGTGACCTCGATCCCTCGTTTACCGGCGCGATCATCGAGGAAGCGGGCAAGCTGGCCCGCGACGTCCTCGCGCCGCTCAATGCCTCCGGCGACCAGGAAGGCTGCCGGCTGGAAAACGGGGTGGTCTATACCCCGAAGGGCTTCAAGGACGCGTTCCAGGCCGTCAGGGATGGCGGCTGGAACGGTCTTGACCTGCCCGAGGAATTCGGCGGCCAGAACCTGCCCTATATTGTCGGCACCGCGGTGGGCGAGATCTTCGTCAGCGCGAACATGGCCTTCAACATGTACCAGGGCCTGACCCACGGCGCGATCAGCGCGATTCTTGCGCATGGCTCGGACGACCAGAAGGCCACCTATCTGCCGAAGATGGTGTCGCTCGACTGGACCGGCACCATGAACCTGACCGAACCGCATTGCGGCACGGATCTCGGCCTGATGCGCACCCGCGCCGAACCGCAGAGCGATGGCAGCTACAAGATCACCGGCACCAAGATCTTCATCTCGGCCGGCGAGCACGATCTCACCGAGAACATTCTCCACCTCGTGCTGGCGCGCCTGCCGGATGCGCCCGGCGGCACCAAGGGCATCTCGCTGTTCCTCGTGCCGAAGTTCATTCCCAGGGCCGATGGCAGCATCGGCGAGCGCAACGGCATCCGCTGCGGCGCCGTCGAGCACAAGATGGGCATCAAGGCCAACGCCACCTGCGTCATGAACCTCGACGGCGCCAAGGGCTGGCTGGTGGGCGAACTCAACCGCGGCATGCCCGCCATGTTCGTGATGATGAACGCGGCCCGCCTCGGCGTCGGCATGCAGGGCCTCGGCATCGCCGAGACCTCGTACCAGAGCGCCGTCGCCTACGCGAAGGACCGCCTGCAGGGCCGCTCGCTCACCGGGCCCAAGAATGCCAACGGCCCTGCCGATCCCATCATCGTGCATCCCGAC
>JBJOQI010000237.1:0-3078 GCA_046050045.1 Pseudomonadota bacterium
GTCGAGGCCGAGGTCGGGGGCAGCCTTGGCATCGAGGCGGGGTTCAATTCCCTGGACGGAGACTGATGGCCATGACCACGCGGCGCGGATTTCTGACATCCCTATTGGCAGCGACGGCCGCACCCCGTCTGGGCTGGGCGGCGGCGGGCGGGCCGGCCTTTCTGGCGGCGGCCAAGGAAAGCGACGACAGCTACAGCCTCTGCGGCCTGACCGCAGGCGGCGGCGAGACCTTCCGCGTCGCGCTGCCCGCGCGCGGCCATGCCGGGGCGGGCCATCCGGTCCGGGCCGAGGCGGTGGCTTTCGCCCGCAGGCCGGGGCACTTCGCGCTGGTCATCGACTGCATCCGGGGCGAGGTTCGCCACGCGTTGCAGCCCGCGCCGGGGCGGCAGTTCAACGGCCACGGCGTCTATCTGGACGGCGGGCGGCTGCTTGTGACCTCGGAACAGGTGGCGGAAGGCAGCCGGGGGGTCATCGGCATCTGGGATGTCGAGGCTGGCTACCGCCGGGTGGGCGAGGCCGACAGCGGCGGAATCGGGCCGCATGACCTGCGGCTGATGCCGGATGGCCGGACACTGGTGGCGGCCAACGGCGGGATCGCCACCGACCCCACGGACCGCACCAAGCTGAACCTGCCCGAGATGCGCCCGAACCTGACCTTCGTGACGCTGGCCGATGGCCCCGTCGCGGTGGTGGAGCCGGAGGCAGGGGCCCGCCAGAACTCGATCCGGCATCTGGCGGTCAGGTCCGACGGGCTGGTGGCCTTCGCGATGCAGTGGGAAGGCGAGGGGGACGCGCCGCCCCTGCTGGGGCTGGTCCGGCAGGGTGGCGATGTGACGCTGGCCAGCGCGCCGGAGGCAGAACATCGGCTGATGCAGGGCTATGCGGGAAGCGTGGCCTTTTCCGGCGACGGGGCCGAGGTCGCCATCACTTCGCCGCGCGGCGGGCGGGTGCAAAGGTTCGGGGCGGACGGGGCCTTTCTTGGCGCGGTCGCACGGGGCGATGTCTGCGGGGTCGCGCCGCTCGGCCCGGGGTTCCTTCTGTCGGACGGGCAGGGCGGGCTGCTGGCATTGGCGGGTGACGGGGTGACGCCGCTCGCCCGCGCCGGGCGGGCCTGGGACAATCACATCGTCACGCTCTGATCATGCGGGCCGATCAGGCGGACGTTTCGGCCTCCAGGTTCAGCCAGGCCACCTCGGCCGGGGTCAGCGTCAGGCCGAGCGC
Organism: Pseudomonadota bacterium; assembly: GCA_046050045.1. Lineage (GTDB taxonomy): Bacteria > Pseudomonadota > Alphaproteobacteria > Rhodobacterales > Rhodobacteraceae > JAOADN01. The sequence goes on from JBJOQI010000237.1 coordinate 1,222, forward strand.
GGGCAGGGTCGAGGCGATCTCGCCGGGGCTGCGCGGCCCGATGAGCGCGAGCGAGGGGAAGGACTGCGCCAGCACCCAGGCGGTGGCGATGTTGTGGGCGCTGACCCCGTGCTTCGCGGCCAGCGTCTCGGCCCGCCTGCGGCGCTCGGCGTTCTGCGGGCTGCCGAAGCAGGTTTCGGGCGCGGTATCGGGCGGCAGGCGGTTGCGCAGCGCCTCGGGCAGGAAATAGCCGCGCGCCTGGCTGGACCAGGACAGGTGGATCGTGCCGGTCGCGCGCAGCCAGCCGAGCGTGGCGGGCGTATTGATCGACAGGCACCCCGGCCAGACCGGGCGTTCCATCGTGGCAAGCGAGAGGTTGTTGTTCATCACGCTCATCGGCCGCAGCCCGTGCCGTGCCGCATAGGCATTGGCCGCATCGAAGCGTTCGGTCGTCCAGTTCGACCCGCCGAAGATGCCGATCCGGCCCGCGTCGGCCAGCCGGTTCAGGGCTTCGACGAACTCGCCCACCGGCACCTCGGGGTTGTCGCGGTGCATGATGTAGATCGGCGCAAAGTCGATCCCGAGACGCGCGAGCGACAGGTCGAGCTGCGGGGCGATGGCGTCGGGCAGGCAGTAGGGCGAATGCGCGCCCTTGGCGATGACGTTGATCCTGCCTGCCAGGCCGCGCGCCCTGATCCATTGGCCAAGGACGGTCTCGTGCAGGCCGCCGCCATAGACGAAGGCGGTGTCGAAGGTGGTGCCGCCGGCCTCGATGAAGGCATCCCAGACCACGGCGCCCGCAGCCACGTCATTGCGGTTGTCGCAGCCCATCACGAGGCGGCTGACCGGCAGGGCGACGCCGGGCAGCGCCACGGTCGGGATGCGGGGCAGGGTGGCAGGCATCACGCCGGGCAGGGCGCGGTTGGTGGCCGGGTCTTCGGCAAAGGTCCGGTAGCCCAGTTCGGCCCGCCAGCGGTCCAGCACCTCGGCATTGCCGATGCTGCCCTCGGGCGTCATGGCCGGGGCCGGGGCCTCGGTCGCGCCCGACAGGATCGCGCGGCTGATCGCCTCGGCCTCGAAGGTGAAGAGCTGTTCGGGGTGGCGCAGCTGTTCCTCGCGCGTCTCGCCGTTCACGGTGATGCGGATCACGGCGTCCGACGGCCCGGCGTTGCGGCCGGGAACCCAGGGGTTGGGCAGTTCGATCCGGCCAAGCGTGCCCTCGACGGTGCAGGTGTTCTCCATCGTGCGGGCGACGGCGCAGGCCACCTCGGCGGTGATGCCCGAGGCGAAGGACAAAAGCCCATAGGCGACCTCGTCGACGCCGGACTGGCCAAGGATGCCGGTGCCCCTGACCGTCACCGGGTCATCGAACCGCTTGCCGGCGGAAGCCCCGGCGACAAGACGCGCGAAGGACACCGGGTAGCCGCCCACATCGAGGATGCCGCCGCCACCTAGCGCGCGGTCGTAAAGCCGCGAAGCGGGGTTGAACCCGGCCGAAAAACCGAAGTAGGAGCGGATATGGCGCACCTCGCCGATCTCGCCCGCCGCGATGATGGCCAGCATCCGGGTGATCTGCGGGTGGCAGAGATACATGAAGGCCTCGCCGAAGAAGCGGCCTTCCTGCCGGGCCACCTCGGTCACGGCGGTCACTTCGGCCGCGTTCATGCCGGCGGGTTTCTCGACCAGGACGGCCTTGCCCGCACGCAAGCCCATGATGGCCAGTTCCGCGTGCCAGGGGTGCGGGGTCGAGATGTAGAGCGCGTCGATCAGCGGGTCGGTGGCGATGCCTTCGTAGGTCGCGTGGCGTCGGCGCGCCTCGATCCCGTAGCGGTCGGCGAAGGCGTTGCGGCGGGCCTCGTCGCGGCCTGCGATGGCGGC
>JBJOQI010000238.1:0-3375 GCA_046050045.1 Pseudomonadota bacterium
GGTTTCACGGCGGCGACCGCGGCCTCGATGGCTGGCTTGATACCGCGCTTGCCTTCGTGCCGGGCAAGCTTCGCGCGCCGCAGGGCCGGGCGATGGGCTTCGGCCGGCTGTCGGCGGGCCGGACCTCGGTCGTCATCGACGTGGCGGTGCCGCCACGCGGGCCGGACTTTCCCGCCGCCGCCGCCTCGACCCTGGCGTTCGAGCTGACATCTGGCCGGCGGCCGGTGATTGCCAATTGCGGCTCTGGCTCGGCCTTCGGGGCAGAATGGCAGCGCGCGGGCCGGGCCACGCCCTCGCATTCGACGCTGGGGATCCGTGGCTATTCCTCGGCCCTCCTGTCCGGCGACGCCGCCGATGCGGCCCTGGTCGGAGGCCCGCAGAACGTCTGGTTCGAGTTCGACGACAGCGCCGAGGGGCACCGGCTGCTGGCGGGGCACGATGGCTATGCCCCGGCCTTCGGCCTGACCCATGTCCGCCAGCTGTCGCTTTCGGGCGACGGCCGGACCCTGGCCGGAGAGGACACGCTGGGCGCGATGACCGCACAGGACAGGAAGCGTTTCGAAAAGGCGCTCGACCAGCGGCAGATGGGCAGCGTGACCTTCGACATCAGGTTCCACCTGCATCCCGATGTCGATGCCTCGCTCGACCTTGGTGGCACCGCGGTATCGCTGGCGCTCAAGTCGGGCGAGATCTGGGTGTTCCGGCATGACGGTGTCGCCGCACTGTCGCTCGAGCCGTCGGTCTATCTTCAGGACGGCCGCCTGAAGCCGCGGCCCACGCGACAGATCGTCCTGTCGGCCACGTTGATCGACTATGCCTGCCAGATCGGCTGGACCTTGGCCAAGGCGCAGGATACGCCCGCGGCGATCCGGGATATCGCGCCCGATGACCTGACCACCGACGAAGGACCATCCGACCAATGACCGACCTCGTACCGATCCGCCGCGCCCTTGTCTCTGTCTCGGACAAGGCCGGGCTGATGCCCTTCGTGACCGAGCTTGCCCGCCGCGGGGTCGAGCTTCTGTCGACAGGTGGCACCAGCCAGATGATGCGGGACGCGGGTCTGGCCGTGCGGGACGTGGCCGAAGTGACCGGCTTCCCCGAGATGATGGACGGCCGGGTAAAGACCTTGCACCCCAAGGTGCACGGCGGGCTTCTGGCGCTGCGCGACAACGACAGCCACCTCAAGGCGATGGCCGAGCACGGGATCGCGCCGATCGACCTGCTGATCGTGAACCTCTACCCCTTCGAGGCGACAGTGGCGAAGGGCGCGGCCCATGACGAGGTGATCGAGAACATCGACATCGGCGGCCCGGCGATGATCCGCGCCGCGGCCAAGAACCACGGTTTCGTCTGTGTCGTGACCGATACGCAGGACTACGACGCGCTTCTGGCCGAGCTTGATGCCCATGGCGGGCAGACCACGCTCGGCTTCCGCCAGCGGCTGGCGCTGACCGCCTATTCGCGCACTGCTGCCTATGATGCCGCCGTGTCGGGCTGGATGGCGGGCGCTCTGGGCGAGACCGCGCCGCGCCGCCGCGCCTTTGCCGGAACCCTGGCGCAGACCCTGCGCTACGGCGAGAACCCGCACCAGCAGGCGGCCTTCTACATCGACGGTTCGGGCCGCAAGGGCGTGGCGACGGCGAAGCAGTGGCAGGGCAAGGAACTGTCCTACAACAACATCAACGACACCGACGCGGCCTTCGAACTGGTATCGGACTTCGCGCCGGCGGACGGCCCGGCCTGCGCGATCATCAAGCACGCCAACCCCTGCGGCGTGGCGCGCGGCGCGACCCTGCGCGAGGCCTATCTGGCGGCCTATGACTGCGACCGCACCTCGGCCTTCGGCGGTATCGTCGCGCTGAACCGGCCGCTCGATGCGGCGACGGCGGAAGAGATCGTCAGGATCTTCACCGAGGTCGTGATCGCGCCGGGTGCGGACGAGGCCGCGCGCGCGGTCTTTGCCGCCAAGAAGAACCTGCGGCTGCTGACCACCGACGGCTTGCCTGACCCGGCCCAGCCGGTCCTGTCGTTCCGGCAGGTCGCGGGCGGGTTCCTCGTGCAGGACAAGGACGTGGGCGGGATCACCCGCGCCGACCTGAAGGTCGTGACGAAGCGCGCGCCGTCCGCGGCCGAACTCGACGACCTGCTGTTCGCCTGGAAGGTCGCCAAGCACGTCAAGTCGAACGCCATCGTCTATGTGAAGAACTGCGCGACCGTGGGTGTGGGCGCAGGCCAGATGAGCCGGGTCGATTCGACCCGCATCGCGGCCCGCAAGGCCGAAGACATGGCCGAGGCGCTGGGCCTGGCGGAAAGCCCCGCCAAGGGCTCGGTCGTCGCGTCGGATGCCTTCTTTCCCTTCCCCGACGGCCTGCTGACGGCAGCCGCTGCGGGGGCGACGGCGGTGATCCAGCCCGGCGGCTCGATGAACGACGACAAGGTGATCGCTGCTGCCGACGCGGCGGGCCTTGCGATGGTGTTCACCGGCATGCGCCACTTCCGGCACTGATCGCCCATGAAACTCGCCGCCAGGACCGCCCTTGCAACCCTGCTTCTGGACCAGGCCACCAAGCTGGCCGTACTGCAGGTCCTGAAACTTGACGAGGTGGGCCATATCGAGGTGCTGCCCCCCTGGCTGACCTTTCGCATGGCCTGGAACCAGGGGATCAACTTCGGGCTTTTCGCCAATTCCGCCGATACCGTCCGCTGGGGGCTGGTCGCGCTCGCGCTGGCGATTTCGGTCTGGATCTGGCTCTGGGTCCGGCGCGAGCCGCACAGCCGGATCGTCCACCTTTCAGCCGGTCTTCTGATCGGCGGGGCGCTAGGCAATGTGATCGACCGCGTCGTCTACGGCGCGGTTGCGGATTTCCTGAACATGTCGGTTCCGGGCATCGAAAACCCCTATTCCTTCAACGTGGCAGACATCACGATCTTCGTTGGCGCGATCGGTCTGATGGTTTTCACCGGGCGGGAGAGAAGCGCGTGACGCGCCGGACTCCTTGCGCTATGAGAGGCGGGAAAGTCGGAAAATGACCGGGGTAGGGCTCATGGGGGGATTGGTTCGCGGCGCGCTTCTGGCGGGGCTTTGCGTGCTGACCCTCGCGGCCTGCAACCGCGACCGGCCCCCGGAACTGATGAACCTGCGCTCGCAGACTCAGGGCCCGGACGAGTTCTCGATCCTGCCCACCAAGCCCCTGCAGATGCCCGAGGATATCGCCGCCCTGCCCGAGCCGACGCCGGGCGGCGCGAACATCACCGACCCCACGCCCGAGGCCGACGCGGTCGCCGCGCTGGGCGGAAACCCCGAGGCCCTGACCCGCACCGGCATCGGCCGCAGCGACGGGGCACTGGTCAGCCACGCGGCCCGGTTCGGCG
>JBJOQI010000239.1:0-3488 GCA_046050045.1 Pseudomonadota bacterium
GGCCGGGCAGCATCAGGCGCTGCTCGTGCGGCCAGACGAGGATCAGGTGGTTGGGCCGGTAGGTCAGGGCGAAGACCTGCAGGAAGGGCGCGGACCAGGCGGCGAGGCCCTGCGGATGGAAGAGCGCGGGCTCTGTCACCGTCAGGTCGAGGCGCGAAGGGAAGCCCGCGACCGACAGGCCGGAATAGTCGGCAAGCCCCTGTGCCTGAAGTCCGGCGAGCGCGGCCTCGGCCCCCTTGCGCAGGCTGGACGAGGCCACGAACCAGAAGCCGCAGTAAAGGGCCGCGAGCAGGGCGACGATGAGGGTCAGAAGGCGCAACCCTTAGCCTTTCCGGGGTTCCTTCGGCAGGTGGGATGCTGTTTACAGGCAGCCGGAGATGAGGGCCAGAGCGATGGCGGACAATTCCTTGTGGGTCTTCGGGTATGGCTCGCTGATCTGGGACCCGGGGTTTCCGGTGGCGCGGCAGGCGGTGGCGCGGCTGTCGGGCTGGCACCGGTCGTTCTGCATGCGCTCGATCCACCATCGCGGCAGTGTCGCGGCACCGGGGCTGGTGCTGGCGCTGGACCGGCTGGCGGGGGCGCAGTGCGACGGCGTGGCCTTTCAGGTGGCGGGCGGGCAGGAGGCCGCGACGCTGGCGGGCCTGCGCGCGCGCGAGTTGATCTCGTCGGCCTATCTGGAGGTGCGGTTGCCGGTGGTGCTGGCGGATGGCGGGGCGGTCGAGGCGGTGGTCTTCGTGATCGACCCGGACCACGAGCAGTATTGCGGCGGGCTGGCGCTGGAGGACCAGGCGCGGATCATCGCGGCGGCCGTGGGCGGGCGCGGACCGAACCGGGACTATCTGTGGAACACGGTCGCGCATCTGCGGGAGCTTGGCATTTCCGACCCCGATCTTGACTGGCTGGACGGGCGGGTCAGGGAGCTGAGCAGCGGCGGGGTGTAGCGCGGGCCGGAAGGGCGGCGGGAAAAGGCGAGGCACTGCCTCGCCCCCCCGCCACCTGGTCACTGCCCCGGGGGTGGCGAAGGCCATTGCCTTCGCCATGACCGACCGAATGGTCTTGCCGGGCCGGGTGCCCCAGCACCCGGCCAGCGCCTGCCCTGCCACCGGCAGGCGCCGGCCTTGCGTGGTCTTGTACCGCGAGGTCTGCGGCCGGAGCGTCGCGATGGGGCGGGGGCGAGGCGGTGCCTCGCCTTTTCCCGCCCCGGCCAACCGCGCGTCCCCCCCCTTGCCAGCGGCCCCATTGCAACAGCCGCGCGGCAATGTCTCTGGCCGCCCGGCCGCACAGAAAACCGGATTCCCCTTTTGCCGGACAGTCTCTATTGTCGGGCCAAATCCGACCGTGGAGGCAGCCACAGGTGGCAAGGGCAGGCTTGACGAAACCCATCCAGGACGCCGCGCCGTTCTTTTCGCAGCCGGTCCGGCAGATCCTGATGATGCTGATCGTGATCGCGCTGGTCTCGGCCGGGGCCTACCTGGCCTATGGGGCGATCTTCCCGATCTTCATCGAGAACCCCTGGCTGAACGGCGCGATCCTCGGCGTCTTCCTGATCGGGGTCGTGGCCTGTTTCTGGCAGGTGGTGGAACTGGTCAGCTGCGTCAGCTGGATCGAGGGATTCGCGGCGCAGCGCCCCGGATACGAGCAGACCCCCGCGCCGCGGCTGCTGGCACCGCTGGCGGCGCTGCTCAAGTCGCGCGGGCAGCGCAGCCAGATCGCGAACTCTTCGGCGCGCTCGATCCTCGAATCGGTCTCGACCCGGATCGAGGAGGCGCGGGACATCACGCGCTATATCGCCAACCTGCTGATCTTCCTGGGGCTTCTGGGCACATTCTACGGCCTTGCGACGACGGTACCGGGGGTGGTGGACACGATCCGCGCGATGGCCCCGAAGGAAGGCCAGAGCGCCGCGGATGTGTTCGAGAACCTGATGGGCGGGCTTGGCGTGCAGCTCGAAGGCATGGGCACGGCCTTTTCGGCCTCGCTGCTGGGCCTGGCCGGGTCGCTGGTCGTGGGGCTGCTGGAATTGTTCGCGGGCCACGGGCAAAGCCGGTTCTACCGCGAGCTGGAGGAATGGCTGTCGTCGTTCACGCGGCTGTCCTTCGCCGGGTCGGAAAGCGAGGGCGGGGGGTTCGACCAGACCGCGGTGGCCAACGTGCTGGACCACATGGCCGAGCAGATGGAGAGCCTCGAGACGATCTTCGCGCGCTCGGACGCAGGCCGGGTGATGCTGGAGGAACGCGTCTCGGACCTGACCGAGGCGGTCAAGCGGATGACCGAGCAGGTGTCGGTCGAATCCGGCGCGACCGATGCGCTGAAGACCATTGCCGAGGGGCAGGGCCGGATGGTCGCGCTGATGGAGGCCAACATGGCCGACAGCGGCATGGTCAGCGGCGATGCGGAAATCCGGATGCGGCTGCGGTCGCTGGACGTGCAGCTGTTGCGGCTGTTGGAGGAAGTGGCGGCGGGGCGGCAGGAAAGCATGGCCGACCTGCGCGCGGATCTTGCGCTGCTGACCCGCGCCGTGCGGGCGCTGGGCCGGGCGGCCGAGCCGCCGGCGCCGCCCGTGCGGGGGCGCTGAGGCATGGCTGTCGCGGGCCGGGGCGGCCGGGGGGTCGCGGGCAGCAACATCTGGCCGGGCTTCGTCGATGCGATGACGACGCTTCTGATGATCCTGATGTTCGTGCTGTCGATCTTCATGATCCTGCAATTCACGCTCCGCGAGACGATCAGCACCAAGGATGACGAGCTGGACGCGCTGGGCCTGCAGGTCGCGGACCTGGCCGATGCGCTGGGGCTGGAGCGGCGGAAGACCGAGGGCCTGACCGGGCAGGTCGCGGGGCTGGAGGGCGACCTGTCGGCGGCGCGGACCGAGGCCGAGCGGCAGGCGGGGCTGATCGTGACGCTGACCTCGCAGCTGGATGCGCGGGTGGCAGAGCTTGGGGCGGCCGAGGCGCGGATCACGAGTTTCGAGGCGCAGGTGGCGAGCCTTCTGGCCGAACGCGACACCGCGCGCGGGCAGGTCGCCGACCTGACGCAGACCCAGGAGCGGCTGTTGACCGAGCAGGAGGCGCTGAACCTGGCGCTGGCCAAGGCGCGCGGCGAGGTCGACGCGCAGGCCGAGGCGGCGCGGCTGGCCGCGGCCCGGCGCGAGGCGCTGGAGGCGCTGACGGCGGACCTGCGCGCAAGGAATGCCGAGGCCGGTGCGAAGCTGACCGAGGCCGAGGCCGCCCGGCTGGCCGAGGCCGAGGCCGCGACGCTGCTGCGTGACCGGCTGAAGGTGGCGGACAGCGAGCTGACGGCGATGACGCTGGCGCTGGAGGAACAGCGCAGGCGGGCGGAAGAGACGCTGACCCTGCTGGCGGCGGCAGAGGCCGCGAAATCCGATCTGGATACAAGGCTGGCGGCGGCGCTGCTGACCCAGACCGCCACGGCCGAGGAACTGGCGGCCGCGAAAGCGGCGGCGGAGGCGGGTGCCGCGACCGAGGCCGACC
>JBJOQI010000240.1:0-2616 GCA_046050045.1 Pseudomonadota bacterium
GCAAGCCCGGTCAGGGCAAGCCCAAGGATCATCGCGCGCATTGTCATCACCCCTGTTTCAGGCCCATCGCCCGAAAGACCGAGGCAGCGGGGCAGATGCCCGTGAAGGACGACTGAAGCAGGTTCGCCCCCACGAAGGCCGTGAGCCAGATGAAGTAGGGCGAGACCCAGATAGTCAGCGCCAAGGACAAGAGAACCATAACCCCCGCAAACGCGGTGATGGCACGATTGACAGTCATTTCAACCTCTTATTCGGTGTGAGTGGCTTTGAGTTTGTCGATGCCCAACGCCTGGAGCGCGAGGCGTTCGTAGTAGGGCTCGGACTTGCCCATGCGGATCTTGCGCAGGAAATACTTTTCGAAGCCGACCTTCGCGAGATGTACCCATTTGCCCGACGACGACCAATTGACGTTCCGGGGCGGACTCTGCGGCTGGGCCACGAAGGCCACGCCGCTGTCGCCAAAGTCGGCAAGGCAGACCGCGTTCCAGGTGGCGACCTCGTGCGGTTCCTCGCCCTTCAGCAGCGCGGCGATGTTGTGGGCCGTCGCGGTCACCATGCTTTCGATCATGAAGCCGGTCTTGGGCACGCCGACCGGAACCGGCGTCGGCCCCATCGGCGGGATTGCGACACCCACGCCCACGGCAAAGACGTTCCGGAAGGTCGGATTGCGCTGGTACTTGTCGACCAGGATGAAGCCGCGCGGGTTGGTCAGCCCTTCGATCCCGCGCACGGCCTGAACGCCACGGAAGGCGGGCAGCATCATCGAATAGGAGAATGGCAGATCATGCGCCTTCTTCACGCTGCCGTCCTCGGCCACTTCCTCGATGTGCATCGTGCCTGGTTCGACGGACTTCACGCGGGCGTTGGTGATCCACTTGACGTGCTTGGACCGCATCTCGGATTCCAGCAGGCCCTTGGTGTCGCCCACCCCGTCAAGGCCGAGATGGCCGATGTAGGGTTCCGAGGTGACGAAGGTCATCGGCACGCGGTCGCGGATCCTGGCCCGGCGCAGCGCGGTTTCGAGGATGAACAGGAACTCGTAGGCAGGGCCGAAGCAGCTGGCCCCCTGCACCGCGCCGATGATGACCGGGCCGGGGTCCTTCACCAGCGCCGCGAAGGCGTCCTTGGCCTTCAGCGCGTGGTCGATGTGGCAGACTGACTGGGTGTTGTGGTCGGGGCCCAATCCCTCGATCTCGTCAAAGGCGAGGTCGGGGCCGGTTGCGATGACAAGGTAGTCATAGGCGATACTGTCGCCGTTGGTCAGTTCTACCCGGTTCTCGCCGGGTTGAACGCGTGCAGCACCTTCTGGGCGCAGCGTGATGCCGCGCTTTTCCATCACGGGGCGCAGGTCCACCTCGATGTCGTCACGCTCGCGCCAGCCGACTGCGACCCAGGGGTTTGACGGGACAAAGCTGTAGCTGTTGCCCTTGGTGATCACAGTCAGCCGGTCGTCGCGGCCAAGCTGGTCCTGCATTTCGTACGCCATGATGACGCCACCAAGACCGGCGCCGAGGACAACCACATGTGCCATTCCCTATCCCTCCCCAGAGGTTGGTGCCGCGGCAGTCTTGCGGCACGGGCAGGCAGCGGCCTGCGTGAGGGACACTTAAGATTTATATATTCAAATGTCTAGATGTGAAGGTGCCTGAAATCAGGATGGACGTATGGTGAGATCGCGCAGAACTGTCGAAAGGGTGCCCAGCAGCCGGTCGGCATGTGTCATCCCGAAGGGAAGCGGCGGACGGATCTTCAGCACGTTCCCGGTCTTTCCCGCGGCACTGATCAGGACGAAACGCTCACGCATGGCGTTGACGACCTCGGCCGCCAGGTCGCCGTCTGCAAGTTCGACGCCGATGAACAGGCCGGCCCCTCGGACCTCGCGGATCCTCGTGTCAGTCCGGGCGAGCTCGCGAAGTTCGCGCAGCAGGTGCGCGCCCACCCTGCCCGCGTTGCCGATCAGGTCTTCGTCGCGGATGACGTCCAGCACCGCCTGGCCCGCGGCGACCGACACCGGGTTGCCGCCGAAGGTGTTGAAATAGCGCGACCTTGCCCCGAAGGCGGCAACGATGTCGGCCCGCGCCGCCATGGCCGCAACCGGATGACCCGCCCCCATCGGCTTGCCCATGGTCACGATGTCGGGCGCGATTCCGTGGCGAGAGAATCCCCACATCTCTGCGCCGGTGCGGCCGAAACCGGGCTGCACCTCATCGGCGATGAACAGCCCGCCCGCTGCACGGATCGCGGCGGCCGCAGGGGCCAGCACCCCCGCCGGATCGCTGATGATTCCGTCGCTGGACAGGATCGTATCGACCAGCAGGGCGGCCGGACGCAGTCCGTCTGCCGCAAGGTCCGAAATCGCCGCATCGACGGCGCGTGAAAAGACCTCTCCCGCCGCCACGCCGTCGCGCGGCCCGTCCGGCGGGGGAACCGTGCGAATGCGCCGACCCACCGGATTGCCAGTCGAGGGCGAAAGCTCGGCCAGCGCCTCGGTCACACCGTGATAGGCGTTCTCGGTCACGATCACGCCTTCCGCGCCGGTGAAGGTCCGCGCCATGCGCAGCGCAAGGTCATTTGCCTCGCTGCCTGAACAGGTGAACATGACATGGGCAAGGTCCG
>JBJOQI010000241.1:0-6452 GCA_046050045.1 Pseudomonadota bacterium
TCCCGCAACTGAACATCTCTTGAGTTTGCTGTAACGGGGAAGCGCATCACCGCATTCCCCCGGCCGCGGGGAAGGTCATCTCGACCCGCCGCCAGTCGGTGTATTTGTGCGCAGGCAGGTCAAACCCCCCCGCCCCGCAGCGGATGATCGCGCGTCGCGCCGCCTCATAGGCCCCGGCGACACCCGGCGCATCGTCATCCCCGGGCGCGATCAGGCGGATCGACTCGGCCACCGGCGTTCCGTCCGGCCGAAGGTCCAGCGCCACGGTCACGCCACGCTCTCGGGCCTCAGCCTCCAGCGCACCCGCGTTCCAGCAGGCGCCGACCGACGCCGCAAGGGCGTGCCGCTCCTCCGCCGTCAGGCCGCCGACCGGCGCGCTTTCGGGCGGCGCGGGACGGGAAGATACGGTTTCGGCCAGCAGCGGCAGGGCCAGGGCAAGACCCGCCGGAACGACAGCGGCCACAGGGCGTAACAACCGCGCGATCACCGAAGCCTCATCTTCTCGGGGTTGAAGACGATCTCGATTTCCTTCCACTGGTCGAACTTCTCTGGCGGCAGCGGAAAGCCCCGCGCGCCACAGCGCATGATCGCGCGCCGTCCGGCCTCAAATGCCTGCCGGGCCGAGGCATCGGTGCCCCCTTCGGCCCCGATCATCCTGATCGAGCCCGCGTTCGGCGTGCCGTCCGGGTTCATGCTGACCCCGACCGTCACGATGGTATTCAGCGCGTCGGTCGACAGCGAGCCGGTGTTCCAGCACTGCTTGACCGCCACGATCAGCGCGTCCTTCTCGCCGCCCGTCATCGGCGGGCCCGAGGCCGCCGTGCCAGTCCCGGCCTGTGCCTCCGGGGCTTCCTCGCCGCCGGCCATCGCTGCTGCCAGCGCTTCGGCCACCGCGTCCGCTTCGGCGTCCGCAGGCGCAGGTTCCGGCTCTGGCTCGGAGGGCGCGGCCTCTTCCGCAGGGGCCTCCGCGACGGGCGCTTCCTCCACCGCAGGTTTTTCCGGCCGAGACTTCGGGCGCGCCGAGACCGCCGGCGCAGCCGAGGCAATCTCGACCTGTTCCTTGTTGGCTTCGGTCTCCAGCACCTGCCCGGCCTCTTCGGGGGCTGCCTCTTCCTCGGGCGGCTCCTCGACCGGGGTTTCGGTCGGCGCTTCCGACACCTCGGCTGTCACCGCATCGGCCACCTCGGCCTCGGGCGCGGGTGCTTCGGTCGGGGTCGGGGCCAGCCGCGGCGCAGCCTGCGGCGTGGTGTTCGGCGTCGGCAGGACCGTCGTCACCGGCTCGTCCGACGGCGGTGTCAGTTCGGGCGGCACATCCGTCACCTCGGCCTCGGGCGGGGTGATCTGGCTGACGTCCGGGGCCTCTTCGGCCGGCGGCGGCTCTGCCACCGGCGTCGCCTCGGTCTCGGGCGGCACTTCCTCGACCGGCTCGGGTGCGGCCTCGACCGGTTCGGCCTCGGGGATGTTCGGCTGGTCCGGCAGCGCCGTCTCGGCCCTGGGCGCCGCCGCCACCATCGCGTCGAATTCCGCCGACGAGATCAGCGACACCTCGGTCGTCGAGATCGCCGCGGGGTCGTCCTCGTGGTTGAACAGCCCGCCCACGAGCGCCCAGAGGATCAGGGCCCCGTGCCCCACCCCCGATACGATCAGACCCGTGCGTTCGGTGCTGTCCATCCCGGCCAGCCTCAGTTGCCCTCGGGGGCCCCGTCGAAGCTCGGCCCCCCGGCATCGGTCACCAGAACGATGTTGTTGAACCCGCCCGCGTTCAGCGCGCCCATCACCTGCACCACCCGCTCGTAGGGGATCGTGCCATCGGCGCGCAGGAAGATCTTGTCGTCCTGCCGCTCGGCCGCCACCGCCTGCAACTTCGGCAGCAGATCGCCCTCGGCGATCGTCGAATTCTGCAGGCTGATCGTGCCATCGGCCTGAACCGAGACGGTCAGCGGCTCTTCCTGCTCCATCTGCACCGACTTCGCCTGCGTCTTCGGCAGCTCCAGCGGCACGCCCACCGTCAGCAGGGGCGCGGCCACCATGAAGATGATCAGAAGCACCAGCATCACGTCCACGAAGGGCGTGACGTTGATCTCGGCCATCATCGCCGGCTTCTTGTGGCCACGGCGGCGGCGTCCCCCGCCCCCGCCCGATTTCATCACGCCCGCGCCCATCTCAGGCGTCCAGCTGGCGCGACAGGATGGTGGCGAATTCGTCGGCAAAAGCCTCGTAGCCCGACACGATGCGGTCGCTGTCGGTCGAGAGCTTGTTGTAGAAGATCACCGCCGGGATCGCCGCCACCAGGCCCAGCGCGGTGGCCACCAGCGCCTCGGCAATGCCCGGGGCCACGACGGCCAGCGAGGTGTTCTGGCTGATCGCGATTTCCTGAAAGGCGACCTTGATCCCCCAGACCGTGCCGAACAGGCCGACGAAGGGCGCGGTCGAGCCGACCGTCGCCAGGAACGGCAACCCGCGCGTCAGGTCTTCGCTTTCCTTGGCGATCGCCACGTCCATCGACCGGTCGATCCGCGCCTGCGCACCCGCGATCAGCCCGCCGTCCTGCCGGTGGCTGCGCCGCCATTCGGTCATGCCGCTGGCAAAGATCTTCTCGCTCGCCCCCGCCGGCGCGGGGCCGATCTTCTCGAACAGCTCATCGAGCGGCTCGCCCGACCAGAAGGCCCGGTCGAAGATCCCCGCCTCGGTCCGCGCGCGGCGGAAGGTGATGAACTTCTGGATGATGATCGCCCATGACCAGATCGAGGCCACGAACAGCATCACCATCACGACCTTCACGATGAAGGAGGCACGGAAGAACAGCGCGAGAAGCGAAAAATCGATCTCCTGCGCCATCGCAAGGGTTTCAGTTTCCATCAGTCTGCTCGCCGGTTCAGGCCACGCTTCTTGGCGCGGCACATTGATTTGACGCTTCTCTAGCCTGAATCCTTGGCCAATGCCAACACATCTGCGTCAGGCGGTGGCCGCTGCGGCCATGCCCCTGCGGCCCTTTGCCCGGCGCAGCGGGGCATCAGCGGGGCTTTGTTTCAGCACCCCGGCGAAGATCCGCCACCATCCCGGCAGGAAGCCGCCGCGCCCGTCCGTCCGGGCCAAGCGCAACCAGCGTGACGCGCGACGAAAACAGGACCGCCTCCCCGCGCAGCACATCCTGCGCCAGCACGATCCGCGCCCCCGTCACCTCGACCGGGACGGTATGCACGACAAGCGCATCGTCAAAGCGCGCGGGCGACAGATAGTCCGCCTCGACCCGCCGCACGGCAAAGACGATCCCCGCCTCGTCGCGCAGCCGGACCTGGTCGACACCCAGCCCGCGCACCCATTCCGTCCGCGCCCGCTCGATGAAGCGCAGGTAGTTCGCGTAGTAGACGATTCCGGCAAGGTCGGTGTCTTCGTAATAGACGCGGAGGGGGAAGCTGTGGGTCATTCCGACAGGCATATCGCCCCGGCGCCGGTCCGTGAACCCCTCGCCTATCCTGCGCGGGGCCGGACCGGCCGCAACCGGTCGAAGACCATGTGAAACCCGTAGGCATAGGCCGTGTAGAGCGCGGTCAGCCCAAGGTCGGCAAGCACCGCCTCGCCGAACCCCAGCCCTCCGGGGCCAAGCAGGATCGGCAGGGTCACCGCCATGGCCGTCAGCTCGTGCGACATCGCATGGATGATCCGCCATTTCTGCGGCCGGTCCGAGGCGACGCGCCCGGCCAGCCGCCATTCCGCCCAGTCGAATGCGGTATTGTGCAGCGGCGACCAGATCATCACCGCAACAGACATCGCAGCGACGACAAGCAGGCTCTCCCCGCCCGAAGCCCCGACCACCAGCGCATAGAGCGGCGTTGCGACCAGAAGGCCACCGACCTCGAAACAGAGGGTCTGGAACACACGCTCGCGCGCGGAACGCAAACTCATCACCGGCCTCGAATAAGACTTCCCGGCGCGAACAAGCCGGATCAAGGATCAGTGCCAAAAAACCGGAAAATCCCCCGTGGCACGCGGCAAATCTAGCGCATGGGTTCCGTTGCGGCAACCTGGCGACGGGTCAGGAATCCATGACCCCCCGCAGCGTGGATGCCGGTCGACTTCGGGGGCCGGCTGATGCCCGGTCGCCGGGCTGCTACTCGTCGCAGGCGATATAGATACAAGGGGGAAACCGGTCCGGTAAGGCCCCGCGCAGGGCGAACAGTCCAAGGACCGGACCGACCGAAAGCATGAACATCAGGCCCAGCGCTACTGCCACATTTCCGGCGTGGCCACGGCGGTCTGGCAAAGGCACCGACAGCATCGCGGGGGCAAGGATCACCGCATAGACCGCCATCGTCGGCGCGATCAGCACCAGACCCGCAATCGGGCTTGACGGGAAATAGGCCCAGACCCTCTCTGCAAAAAGCCCCCAAAGACCCGCGACCCAGACATGCCGCAGCGCAAGCGGCAGACGCGGCGCAAGCAGGGCAATCCCCCAGACGGCGCCGGTAAAGGCGAACAGGTTGAACAGCACGAACTGGCCGACCCGCTCGATCCAGAGACCGGGGGCAAACCCCTCGGCCAGGGCGGCGAGCGTCCCGACAAGCGTTTCCTCGGCAATGACGGCGCCATAACCCAAGCCGACTGCACGCAGCCAGACCGGCCCCGGAAGCCCGGAAACCCTGTCGCGCAGACTGCGCCAGCGTCCCTGCGCCAGGAACACCCACCCAAGCGTAATCACGATCGCATAATAGACTGGCGCGAACCGAAGCGGCGTCTGCCAGAGGATCAGGCCCATCGCCAGAACCGAAGGAATCGCCGCCAGGACAAGCCCGGCGGGAAGGATCTGGTGCCGCGTCGTGTCGCTCATCGGACCTGCCCCCGCGCCGCCACCCGCATCGCATGCACCCTGTCCCGGCTGACCGCCGGCAGAACCGGATCATAGCCCGCCCGGATCACCGCCCCGATCTCGGGCCGCAGAACTGCCACCTCGCCCGCCAGCGCCAGCGGCGGACGGGCGTCAAAGGCCCGGTCCGACCAGAGCAGGATCATCTGCACCGCCTGGTTCAGCGCCAGTGTCTCGGCGGGCACGGCCGATAGCTCGGCATCCATCCGAGCGAACTCGAAACAGGCCCGGATCGCGCCCCCGGCATCGAAGCGGAACACCCGGTACTGGTTCGCCCCCGCCGCCTCCAGCCGCTCGACCAGCGGCCCGAGGCCGTCGATCATCCGGCCAAGGTCCGGCACCTCCAGCAGCTCGCGCCAGTCGCGGAAGTAGAACAGCATCAGGTTCGCGCCAAGTTCGGGGTCGGTCTCGGCCATGCGGTGCCCGGCCAGCGTCACGACCGCCTCGATCGCGCCCTTGAGGATGGGCAGGGTCTCGGGTGCGACGCCGAAGACGACCGGCACGATGGGCCGCGCCCAGCGCGCGAACAGGTATTGCCCGTCGCTGCGCGTGAACAGACGCTCCACCTCATCAGCCGAAACCGTCACGCCTGCCCCCCTTCGGATGCGTTTCAGGGTTTCGTGCCAGACCTCTGCCGGAAAGAAAACCCCGCGGCGCCGGACCCGGAGTTTTCGCAGAAAATTCACCCCCCGTTTCTTCTGCGAAGAAACACTTCTCGACCTCAGGAAGGTTAAAAAACCCAGAATCCGGATCGCCAAGCCATTGGAATCATTCGCAGCGCCCCTGTGTCCCATCGTGGGACACTACTTCCCGAACAGATCAGACTGCCCCTTCGGCGCAGCCATCCCCAGGTGCGCCCAGGCCTTCCCCGCCAGCATCCGGCCCCTCGGGGTCCGCTGGATCAGCCCCTGTTGCAGCAGGTAGGGCTCGATCACCTCCTCGATCGCATCGCGCGCCTCCGACAGGGCGGCCGACAGCGTCTCTACCCCGACCGGCCCGCCCGCGTAGTTCTCGGCAATCAGGCTCAGGTAGCGCCGGTCCGCGCCATCAAGGCCGATGTGGTCCACCCCCAGCCGCGTCAGCGCCCGGTCGGCGATCTCGCGGTTCAGCCGCCCGTCGCCCTCGACCAGCGCGAAGTCGACGACCCGCCGCAGCAGCCGTCCCGCGATCCGCGGCGTCCCCCGCGCCCGCCGCGCGATCTCGCGGCAACCCTCGGCCTCGGCCTGCACGCCCATCAGCCGTGCCCCCCTTGTGACGATCTCGAACAGCTCCGCCTCAGAATAGAACTCCAGCCGCGTCGGAATCCCGAACCGATCCCGCAACGGAGTCGTCAGCAACCCCAGCCGCGTCGTCGCCCCGACCAGCGTGAACGGCTGCAGATCGATCCGCACCGTCCGCGCCGCCGGCCCCTCGCCGATCACGAGGTCCAGCTCGAAATCCTCGAGCGCGGGGTAGAGCACCTCCTCTACCGCCGGGTTCATCCGGTGGATCTCGTCGATGAACAGCACGTCCCGCGCCTCGAGGTTCGTCAGGATCGCCGCCAGATCGCCTGCCCGCGCCAGCACCGGGCCAGAGGTCATCTTGAAAT
>JBJOQI010000242.1:0-14079 GCA_046050045.1 Pseudomonadota bacterium
CGTCCCGCGCGGCGTTGCTCAGATGCCCACTCGGGGCTGCGACTCGGACAGGCTGACGGGCAATCGCGGTCCGGACGGTGTCTGCAACCCCCTGGGCCTGGCCATGGGCCCCCAGACGTCAGTCCTTGCCGAGGGCCTTCAGTACCCGGTCGAGGCTTTCACCCTGAACGCTGGTCAGCGGCGCGGCCTTGACGGCATTGTAGTAAGCGGCCGGATCGTAGGTCGGGATCGGAAGGCCGAGATGGTCGACCGTCAAGAGACCCATCGCCGAAAGCAGGCCGTAGTAGGCCGCCTGAAGGGTCGCGTCGGCTTCGATCCGGCTGGCGCGGGCATCGAGAAGGTCCTGTTCGGCGTCGAGCACGTCAAGCGTCGTGCGGGCGCCAAGCAGGGCCTCTTCGCTGACGCCCTGATAGGCGACGGTGGCGGCCCGGACCTGACGGTCGATCGCCTCGATCTGTGCGCGTGCCACGGCGATGTTCGCCCAGGCGCCGCCGACGGCCTCGGAGATTGCGACACCGGTCTGCAAAAGGCCGGACTTCGCAGCATCGCGCCCCGCGATGGCCTTGCGATGGGCCGAGGACAGGGCACCCCCGGCATAGATCGTCTGTGACAGGCGCAAGCCAGCGTTCGCCGTCGGGTCATTGTCGAAGTCGGTCGAAACCCCTGCGCTGAGCGAAAGCTCCGGCATCCGCTGCGCCGCGGCCGACGCGACCCGCAGTTCGGCGATGGTGACCTCGCGCTGCGCCTGCCGGATTGCAGGGTGTGTGCGGGTGGCAATCGCCTTGGCCTCGTCAAGGCTGGCGGGAATGGCGGGCGGGCGCGGGGCAGCCGAGAGCGCCCCGGGATAGCTGCCGACCGCCGCCTTGTAGGCCTCGCGCGAGACCGCAAGACGGCCCTGGGCAGCCGCAAGCGACGCACGGGCCGCTGCAAGCCGCGCCTCGGCCTGCGCCACGTCGGTGCGGGTGACCTCGCCCACGTCAAACCGGTCCTGCGCAGCCTTCAGCGCCTCGCCGATCACGCGGACCGAGTTGTCGTTGATCGAGACATTCTCGGCCGCGCTGCGCACGTCCATATAGGCCTGAACCGCATCCAGAAGCACCGACTGTTCGACCCCGACCAGTGCCTCGCGGGTAGAGAGCACGGTTTCCTTCGCGATCTCCAGCCCAAGCTCATTCCGCCCGAAATCGAGCAGCGTCAGGCTCGCGTTCACCGAAAGGCTGCTTGACGTGCCCTCGCTCAGCGCGGTCTTGGCGTAACCTGACTGCAGCACATAGTTGATGACCGGGCGGAGCGTCGCCGTGGCCGAAGCGACATCCTCGTCGGCGGCGCGCAGCACCGCCTGGTTCTGTTCCAGCAGGTTCGAGTTGCGGTAGGCAAGCACCAGCGCGTCGGCAAGTGTCTCGGCCATTGCCGCGGTCGTGGTCAGCGCCAGAACGGTCCCGAGCAGCAGAGCTTTCGTCTTGGTCCGGATCATCTCAGTCCCGCCTTGTCATCGTTCCGCGCGATCTGCGCCTGGTCCGCTACCCGGTGCACCGGATAGGCCATCATTCAGGGTCAGAGCGCAAAGCCCCGTTTCGCCTCGAACCCCGGCAGCACCGGGGCAGTGGCGTTGAAGGCAAACCGCCAGGTCATTCCGCTGACTGACTTATGCCCGATCCGGCATTGTCCAAGGGCCCCGGACATGAAAATTGCCGCAATCCGGCCGCCGTCGGCAAGCTGGCCAACCAAGGCTTCGGGCAGAACTTCGACGCCGCCCTGGACGATGATGACATCAAAGGGGGCACGGGCGGCGACGCCACCGGCAAGGGGGCCGGCGACAACTTCGGCGGCACACGCAACCGCGGCACTTGCGGCCTGGGCCAGATCGCCCGCTTCCTCGAGACCGGTCACGTCATCCGAAATCCGCGCAATCACGGCCGTCGAATACCCGAGGCCTGCGCCCACATCGAGAACCCGCTCGCCCGGCTGGATATCGAGGGCGTCAAGCATCTTTGCCATCGTCCGCGGCTCGAGCAGCACGCGCCCTGCCCCCAAATCGAGGTTCTCGCCGACATAGGCGGCCTCGCGCCGGGCCTCGGGCACAAAGGCCTCGCGCGGGATGGCCAGCATCGCCTCGATGATCGGAAACTTGGTCACGTCATTCGGGCGCACCTGCGTGTCGACCATGGTCATGCGGCGCTGGGCGAAGTCGGTCATCGGGCGAACTCATGCGATTGATTTTCCAGTCGGGCCTGTCTTGCCACAGTTGCACCACATCGGCAACTGCGCCCGGCCGCCGCATCGGTGCGACAGGGGGAACCCGCACCGCCCGAACCCGGTTGCATGCTTTTCAGGCTTGGTATAATCCGCACCTGCTCTCGGCGGGTTGGCGGAGAGGTTACGCAGCGGATTGCAAATCCGTGAAGACCGGTTCGATTCCGGTACCCGCCTCCAGAGCATTCCACGCCCTTGCCCCCCGGATGAACGGCTGCTCTAGTCGGGCGGCCCGATCCCGTGGTGGAGACCTCTCGTTGCGCCTTCTCGAATACCTGTCCGGGCCGGTTGCCCTGATGGCGCTTGCGCTGGAGGCGGCGCGGGGGCGGACCTCGCTTGCCGGGCTGGGCGAGCGGCTGAGCCTCGGCATTCCGAAGGGCGGCGGGGCGCGGTCCATCTGGGTTCACGCCGCGTCGAACGGAGAGGTTTCTTCGGTCCGGCCGCTGATCGAGGCGCTGGTTGCGCGTCATGCGGATTTGTCTGTCGTCCTGACGGTCAATACCCGGACCGCGCTGAAACTTGCCGCGGGCTTCGGCCTGCCGCACGTGATCGTCCGCCTTGCCCCGGTCGATCTGCGCGGCGCTGTCGGGCGGTTCCTGGACCGGTTCACGCCCGGCGCGCTGGTGATCGTCGAAAACGAACTTTGGCCCCGCCGAATGGCGGAATGTGCCGCACGGGGCATTCCGGTGATCGTGGTCGGCGCGCGAATGTCGGCGCGGTCCGCCGACCGGTGGCAACGCCTTCCCGGGCTGGCCCGCGCGGTGACCGGGCGCATTGCCTGGCTGTCTGCGCAGGACGCGGCATCGGCCGGGCGGTTTCTTGCAGCCGGGCTTCCGCCGGAAAGGCTCGGGCCGGTCGTGAACCTGAAGTCGCTGGCGGTGCCGCGCCCGGCCCCCCTGCCCTACCCTGCCGATCGTCAGCGGGTCATTCTGGCGGCCTCGACGCATGAGGGCGAAGAGGCCGCCGTCATCGCCGCCCTGGTCGCTGCGCGTGCCACGGTGCCCGACCTTCACCTGATCATTGCGCCACGCCATCCCAGACGCCGGGAGGAGATCGAGGCAGTGCTGCGCGGCGCAGGCCTGACATTCTCGACCCGATCGCGGGGTGAGCTGCCCGATGCCGCGCGCGATGTCTACCTGGCCGACACGCTGGGCGAGATGGAGAACTGGTACAGCGCTGCGGCCCTGACCTTCGTCGGCGGCTCGCTGACCGACCGGGGCGGCCACACGCCCTTCGAGCCTGCGGCCCATGACAGCGCCATCGTTGCCGGCCCGCATGTCGGGAACTTCCGCGAACCCTATTGCGCCCTGGCCGCTGACGGTGCCTGCCTGACGGTGCATGACCAGCACGACCTCGCGGCGGCCCTCGCCCGCATGGGCGAGCCATCGTTCGTCGCCGGGCTGGCGCAGCGGGCGCGGGTCACAATGGCGCGCCTGTCGTCCGGTGGCCTGGCGGATGTGCTGCACCAGATCGAGGTGCTTGCGTCGCTCGGGTCCGGCGGACCGCGGGAATCCCTTCCCGGCAAAGGGTTTACTGGCAGGTAGGTACAGGATGTGCTATCCTGCGCGAAAGGTCGCATCAGACGGCCCGTCGCAGTGTGTCGTCAGGTCGTGAATGGAGGGGAAGGGTATTCCCCATGAGGCAGTGAAGAAACTGGTCGCAGGTCCAACGAATGCCGAACAGGCGCTGAGCCAGTATGCCGCGCTCTGCTATCGCTTGTCGGCCCGCAACAACCCCAAGATCCTGCTGGTCACCAGCCGCGATACCGGCCGCTGGGTGCTGCCCAAGGGCTGGCCCATGCCGAACCGCACCGGCGGCGAATGCGCCCTGACCGAGGCCTATGAAGAAGCCGGCGTGTTCGGGCGCCTCTTCGATGTCTGCCTTGGCTACTACACCTACAACAAGGTTCTCGGCCCGAAGGTCGAGGTGCCATGTGTTGTTGCGGTCTATCCGGTCAACGTGCTGGGCCTGCGCGATGACTTCCCGGAAAAGGACCAGCGGCGGCGCAAATGGTTCTCGCCGCAGGATGCTGCGGAGCGGGTCATCGAAAGCGAGCTTTCGGCAATCCTGGGTGCCTTCGACGCATCAAGACTTGATGATCCCGCTGCGATGGGCGGTTGAATACCGCGGCAGAAACGATAGGTATGGCAGGTCACTCCGATGGGGTTTGCGTCGTGATCCGGTATTCGCTGACCTGTAAAAAGGCCCACGAATTCGAAAGCTGGTTCCAGTCGGCCGATGCCTTCGACCGGCTGAACGCGGCCGGGCACGTATCTTGCGTGACCTGCGGATCGACCGAGGTGTCGAAGTCGCTGATGGCACCTTCGGTCAGCATGCCGCGCGAGGGCGAAAAGGCGGCAGCCGGATCGGGTCTGCGCAAACCCGCAAACCCGGTCGAGGAGGCCTTTGCCGCGATGCGCCGCCATGTCGAGGAGAACTCGGAATACGTCGGCATGAACTTTGCCGCCGAGGCGCGCGCGATCCACGACGGCGATGCGCCGACACGCTCGATCTACGGCGAGACGCGCAGCGACGAGGCGCGCAGGCTGATCGAGGACGGCATTCCCGTGGCCCCGCTGCCCTTCCTGCCGACGCGCCGCACGAACTGACCGGAACAGGGCGGGCACGACACATGCAGACGCTGATTACCGGGGCTGGGCGCGGCATCGGCCGGGCGCTGGCCGATCGGCTTGCGGCTGACGGGCATAGCGTGGTCGGAACCTGCCGGGGCGCTGTCGCTCGGCCTGTCGGCTGGCTGTCGATGGATGTGCGGGACCCCTCGTCGGTCCGGGCGGCCGCCGCGGCCTTCGGAAAGGGCGCGCTCGATCTCCTGGTCTGCAACGCGGGGGTCCTGCTGGAACGGGGCGAGACGCTTGAGAAGGGTTACCCGGACACGCTTTGGGCCGAGACCTTTGCGGCCAACGTCACGGGCGTCTTCCTGACCGTGCAGGCCTTTCTGCCGAACCTGCGGCGGGCAGTGGGCGCGCGCATTGCCATCATTTCTTCCGACATGGGGTCGGATGCCCGCGCGCCCGGCGGCAGCTATGCCTATCGCGCGTCGAAGGCTGCCGTACTGAACCTTGGTCGAAACCTTGCAACCGATCTCCGGCCCGAGGGGATTTCGGTCGGCATCTACCATCCCGGCTGGGTCAGCACCGACATGGGTGGCAGGGCCGCGCCGGTGACGCCCGAAGAAAGCGCGCGCGGGCTTGCGCAGAGGTTCAGCGAACTCACGCCCGACACCACCGGCTGCTTTGTCAGCTACGACGGGCGCGGCTTGCAGTTCTGACCGGTCAGGCCACGACGGCCATAACGAAGCCATCCCAGCCCTTTGCGCCCACCGTCTGCATTCCGGTTGCGGTCAGCGCCGGGTTGCCGGCGATCCAGTCCAGCATCGCGCGGGTGCCCCTGATCGAAGGGTCGTTGCTTGCCGTGTCTGCCACCCCGCCGCGCCGCACGACGTTGTCGACGATCACGACGGCACCGCGCCGGGAAAGCCGGATCGCCCATTGCAGGTAGGCCAGGTTGTTCGGCTTGTCGGCGTCGATGAAGACCAGATCGAAGGCAGGGCCACCTTCCAGGTGCGGCAGGGTCCGAAGCGCGGGCCCGCGCCGCAGGTCGATCCTGTCCGCCATACCGGCACGCTCAAAGTTCGCCGCAGCGACATCGGCATGAAGGTCGTCCATCTCGAGCGTGACGACGCGCCCCCCGGCCCCGACTGCGCGCGCCAGCCAGATCGTGCTGTAGCCGCCAAGGGTGCCGACCTCGAGCACCCGTCGCGCGCCGGTGGCGAGAACCATGAGGTGCAGGAACTTGCCCTGCGCCTCGGACACGTCGATCGCGGGCAGCCCGGCATCCTGGTTCGCCCGCAACACGGCATCAAGGACCGGGTCGTCCCCCAGCAGCCGCCCGTTCAGATAGCTGTCGACCCGCTCCCATCCCGACCTCTCCATCACCTGCTCCTGTTCCCCGGACTCGGCGCAGACTGCACCATCGGCGCGTCCTTGTCGCGCTTGCGCGCCCTTCGCCCTTCGCATAAGACACCCGCGGTTTGAAGGAAGGCGTGAAGGACACCGGCAATGCCGCTTCTCGTGATGAAATTCGGCGGTACTTCGGTGGCCGACCTTGCGCGGATCGAGAACGCCGCGAAGAAGGTCCAGGCCGAGGTCGAGCGCGGCTATGACGTGATCGTCATCGTCTCGGCCATGTCAGGCAAGACGAATGAGCTTGTGGGCTGGGTCGAGACGACCTCGAAACTTTACGACGCGCGCGAATACGACGCCGTTGTGGCCAGCGGCGAGAACGTGACGGCCGGCCTGATGGCGCTGCGGCTGCAGGAAATGGGCGTGCCGGCGCGCAGCTGGCAGGGCTGGCAGGTGCCGATCAACACGACCTCGGCGCATGGTTCGGCCCGCTTCGTGTCGATCCCGCGCGAGAACATCGACGCGAAGTTCCGCGAAGGCTTCAAGGTCGCTGTTGTTGCCGGTTTCCAGGGCGTTTCGGCCGAAGGCCGGGTCACCACGCTTGGCCGCGGCGGATCGGACACGACCGCGGTCGCTTTCGCCGCCGCCTTCGGGGCGGAGCGCTGCGACATCTATACCGACGTGGACGGCGTCTATACGACCGACCCGCGGATCGAGAAGAAGGCCCGCAAGCTCGAGAAGATCGCCTTCGAGGAAATGCTGGAGCTGGCCTCGCTGGGCGCCAAGGTCCTGCAGACCCGCTCGGTCGAGCTGGCCATGCGCTACAAGGTGCGGCTGCGGGTGCTGTCCTCGTTCGAGGATACCGACGAAAACTCTGGCACGCTTGTCTGCGACGAGGATGAAATCATGGAATCGAAAGTCGTCTCCGGTGTCGCCTATTCGCGCGACGAGGCCAAAATGACGCTGCTGAAGGTCGCCGACCGCCCCGGTGTCGCCGCTGCGATTTTCGGGCCGCTGGCCGAGGCGGGCGTCAACGTCGACATGATCGTGCAGAACATTTCCGAGGAAGGCTTTACCGACATGACCTTCTCTTGCCCGACCAATCAGGTCGCGCGGGCGCAGAAGGCCATCGACGAGGCCCACGCCAAGGGAAGCTATGCCTATTCCGACCTGATCGTGGACGACGACGTGGCCAAGGTGTCCGTCGTCGGCATCGGGATGCGCAGCCATGCGGGCGTCGCTGCCCAGATGTTCGCGGCTCTGGCGAAGGAAAACGTGAACATCAAGGTCATCACGACCTCCGAGATCAAGATCTCGGTCCTGATCGACCGCAAGTACATGGAACTGGCGGTCCAGGCGCTGCACGCGTCCTTCGGGCTCGACAAGGCCTGAGGTCCTAAGGCAGGGGGCAAGCCCCCTGCCCGCCCGCAGGAACTGCCTAATTGCTGACCCTGACCGGCCTGGCCGACGCGGAAGCTACGTCTTCCGGCACCCGCGCGGCTTGCCATCGGCATTCAGGTTTTCACTTTGGCAACAATGTGGTCTAAGCACGGGCAGAGACCTGTCCAACCCCAGACTGCACCATGAAGAACGACCGCAGTGAAACTGACAGCCGCAGGCTGCTGCGCCGCCTGCGCGACTCGCTTGCCCTGCCCGGCAAGGGGCAGGAAAGGCTTGACCGTGTCGTGCGGCTGATCGCGGATTCGATGCAGTCCGAGGTCTGCTCGATCTACCTGTTCCGCGACGAGGACACGCTGGAACTCTGCGCGACGGAAGGCCTGAAGAAGGAATCCGTGCACAAGACGCGGATGCGGATCGGCGAGGGTCTGGTGGGACGGGTGGCAAAGTCGCTGACCCCGATCAACACGGCCAATGCGCCCGCCGAGAAGGGCTTCCGTTACATGCCCGAGACGGGGGAAGAGATCTACTCCTCGTTCCTCGGCGTGCCGATCCAGCGCATCGGCGAGAAGCTGGGCGTCCTGGTCGTGCAATCGAAAGAAGCGCGCGAGTTTTCCGACGACGAGGTCGATGCGCTGGAAGTCGTGGCCATGGTGCTGGCCGAGATGACCGAGCTTGGCGCCTTCATCGGTGAAGGCGATGCCCTTGGCGCGCTGCACCAGCAGCCGGTGATGTTCCGTGGGGCGACCGCGCAGGAAGGCGCGGCCGAGGGCCATGTCTGGCTGCACGAACCCCGCGTTGTCGTCACGAACCCGGTCGCCGACGACCCGCTGACCGAGATCGAGCGCATCCGCGCGGCGGTGGGCGAACTGCGCGTCTCGGTCGATGACCTGCTGGCGGCAGAAAGTCTCGACAAGGAACAAAAGCAGGTTCTGGAAGCCTACCGGATGTTCGCCCATTCCCGCGGCTGGCTGCGCCGGATGGAAGAGGACATCACCCGCGGCCTCTCGGCCGAGGCTGCGGTCGAAAAGGAACAGTCGACCGCCCGCGCGCGGCTGGAGCAGGTGCCCGATCCCTATCTGCGCGAACGCCTGCATGATCTGGATGACCTGTCGAACCGGTTGCTGCGTATCCTGACCGGACAGGGCAAGGACACCGGCGCACAGATGCCCGACGATCCCGTGCTGGTCGCCCGCAACATCGGTCCGGCCGAATTGCTGGACTATGGCCGCAAGCTGCGCGGGGTCGTGCTGGAGGAGGGCTCGGTCGGCAGCCATGCTGCCATCGTTGCCCGTGCGCTGGCCATTCCGCTGGTCATCCACGCCGACCGGATCACGACCGAGGCGCTGAACGGCGACCGCATTCTTGTGGACGGCGATCAGGGTATTGCCCACCTGCGTCCCGAGGAGACCGTCGCACGGTCCTTCCGCGACAAGATTGCCATGCAGGCCGAGGCGCAGAAGCGCTACGCCGGTCTGCGCGACCTGCCCGCGACCTCGCTCTGCGGCACCACGGTCAGCCTGCACATGAACGCGGGGCTCATGGCCGATCTGCCCTCGCTGGTCGGGTCGGGGGCCGAAGGGGTCGGCCTGTTCCGGACGGAGCTGCAGTTCCTTGTCCGCAGCCACGTGCCCAAGCGGGGCGAGCTGGCCGCGCTTTATTCGCGGGTCATGGATGCGGCCAAGGGCCGCCGGGTCGCGTTCCGCACGCTCGATATTGGATCGGACAAGGTCCTGCCCTACATGAAGCAGGTCGAAGAGCCGAACCCGGCGATGGGCTGGCGCGCGATCCGCGTCGGCCTCGACAAGCCGGGCGTGCTGAAGATGCAGATCCAGGCGCTGTTGCGGGCCGCCAAGGGTCGCCCGCTGAGCGTGATGTTCCCCTTCGTGGCCGAGTTCGAGGAATTCCGGGCCGCGCGCGCCCATTTCACGGCCGAGATCGAGAAGGAACGGGCGCTGGGTCATACCCTGCCCGAACGGATCGAGATCGGCGCGATGCTGGAAACGCCGTCGCTGGCCTATGCGCCGCGCGAATTCTTCGAGATGACGGATTTCCTGTCGATCGGTGGAAACGACCTGAAGCAGTTCTTCTTTGCGGCGGATCGTGAGAATGAAACGGTCCGGCGGCGCTATGATACACTGAACAGCTCTTTCCTTGCCTTTCTCGAACATATCGTCGGGCGCTGCAATGAAACGGGCACCTCGCTGTCCTTCTGCGGCGAGGACGCTGGGCGGCCGATCGAGGCGATCACGCTTGCCGCGATGGGGTTCCGGATGCTGTCGATGCGCCCCGCTTCGGTCGGGCCGGTCAAGCATCTGATCCGCAAGATCAAACTGACGGAACTGCGCGAGGTCATCGACGAGGCGCGCGCAACCGGCGTGGTCAGCGTCAGGCCCGCTGTCACCGACTGGCTGTCGCGGCAGGACATCTGAAACAGCGATCGAGAGGGCGACGCGGCTCAGCCCTTGCGCTCGATCATCCCGCGCAGCGCTTCTGCAAGCTCGGCGCGGTCCCGACCGGTATCTTCGGCCAGCCGCCGCAGGCCGAAATGCACCCGCGCCATGTCCTGATAGTAGCTCGTGAACACATAGTTGATCGCAGCCCCCGTGATCGCCCCCGCCACGGGGGCCGACTGCGCCGCGATCTTCTGGCCGAAGGCCCCGGCCAGCCGCGGCGCGACCCGCGCGATCAGGGCGTTGAGGCCCGACCCCGAGATCGTTACCCGCGCCGCCAGAAACCCCAGGTCCGCCGCGTCGTCGTTGGTCATCGGGCCCGCCGAGGCAAAGACGCGGATGCAGTCGGCCCGCGTCACCTCGTCCTCGGGGTCAAAGCCAAGTTCGGCGGCGATGCCCTGTATGGCGCGCAGCAGCACCGTCGCGGTCACGGGCAGTTCGGCCAGCGCCGTGGGCAGCCCGCCGGCCCCCCCTGCCGCACCAAGCGCAGCCGCAACCGCCTTGTTCAGCCAGTCCGACTGGTCGCCCAGCAGTCCGCGAGACCGTCGCGCCGCCTCGAAGGCCCGCGTCAGTGCGGCCTCGGTCGCGGTCTCTAGCCCGTTCTTCACGCTGTCGGGCAGGCGTTCGAGCAGGTTTTCCGCCGAGCCGCCGATGGCCGAGATCAGCCGCATGCCCACACCGTTTGCCGACCTGTGCCGCTGGGCCAAGGCCTGCAGCCGTTCGGTGACCTCGACCGCTGCCTGAACCGTCAACTCGCCCATCGGAACCTCCGGCAAGGGGATACCCGGATCATATGGGCAGGCAAATGCGCGACACCAGACCTAGCTGTCGAACTTCTCGACCGGGCCGCGCAGGCCCTCCCACGCGCCAGGGCGCAATTCGAGGCCGAGGATACGGTCGGGGTTCGTCGGCGGCGGCATCTCGATCCCGTCGATCCGCGCGAAGCCGAAGCGACGGTAGTAGGGCGCGTCTCCGACCAGCAGCACCCTTTCCCAGCCCAGCCGCCGCGCCTCGGCCAGGCTCTCCTGGATCAGCAGGCCGCCCAGACCTTCGCCCTGGTGGGTCGGGTGCACCGCCACCGGGCCAAGCAGCAGCACCCGCCGCCCGGCCACCTTCACCGGCCAGAACCGGATGACCGCACACAGGATCGAATATTCGTCGCGCAGGGTCAGGCACAATTCCTGCACGGGTTTCACACTGTCGCGCAGGCGGTAGGAGGACAGCGCCGTGCGCCCCGGCGCAAAGCAGAGGTCGTAGAGTGCCTCGACCTCCCACCAGTCGGCGTCGGTTTCCTCTTCGAGCCTGTACACCCCTGCGCGCCCTTTCGCGATTCCGGTGGAAGCCCGCGTAACATGGCCCTATTTCTCGGGCAAACCGGAATGAGGGCCGCGATGTTCTATCAGCCAAAGGATGGCCACGGGCTGCCGCACAATCCTCTGACTGCCATCGTCACGCCCCGCCCGATCGGCTGGATCTCGACCCGCGGCAGCATTGGTGACAACCTCGCCCCCTATTCCTTCTTCAACGCCGTTGCCTATTCGCCGCCGCAGGTCATGTTCGCCTCGACCAGCGCGAAGCCTGACCGGGGCGACACCAAGGACAGCGTGGCCAACGTGCGAGAAACCGGGGTCTTCGCGGTGAACATCGTGGGCTTCGACCAGCGCGACCAGATGAACGCCTCGTCCGGTCCCTGGCCGTCGGATACGGATGAGTTCACGCTTGCGGGGGTCCAGAAGGCCGACTGCGTCACGATCCCCTGCCCCCGTGTGGCGGGCAGCCCCGCCACGCTGGAATGCCGCATGGTCGAAATCGTGACCCTGCGCGGCCGGTCGAACTTTCTGGTGATCGGCGAGGTGACGGGCGTTCACCTGCGCGACGACTGCCTGTCCGATGGCCTGTTCGACGTGACGCGGTTCCAGCCGCTCGCCCGCAGCGGCTACCGCAACTACGCTGTCGTCCGCGAGGTCTTTGCGATGCGTCGCCCGGACGAAACCGACTAGCCCAGCACGCGGTAGTGCGCCTCGGTCGGCTTCAGGCCGCGCCCGTTGATCGGCAAAATGTCCTGCGGACAGGCCGACATCGCCACGATGCAGTCGATGACCGCACGCAGGACCACATAGTCCCCGGGCTTTGACAAGGGCTCGCCCCAGGTGATGGCGCCATCCGCGGCGACGGGGATGTTCATCCACAGGTTCAGCGGGCTTGGCGTTCCGTCCACGCGAACGCCGATCGCGGCCAGGGCCGCGTGCAGGTTGTCGTCGCAGTTGTCATGGTATTCGGTGCAACCCAGAAGTCCGTAGCGGTAGTTGTCGCAGGCCGCGATCACCGTATCGTGGATGCCGGGCGAGGTGTCCTCTTCGAACATCAGGATTGGCCGGCGGCGGTTCGTGACAAGCGCATGGCCCCTGCGGGGGAAGATCGTCCCGATCGTCGGCCGCATGTGTTCGTTCGACAGGAATTCCGACAGGTCTTCGGCATTGAAGGCCCAGGTGTCGACGACCTGCTGGCCATGCGTATTGATGATCTGGATTGCCTGACCGGCCTTCAACCGAACGGCACGCCCGCGCCGGGCGGGTATCGTGAAAAGCTCTGACACCTTGTCCTCCATCGCCGTCCCGGCGTTGCCGGGGATGCTGCGCCGGAAGAGCCCGCGCTGGCAAGGGCCGACGACCCGCAGCTGCCGGACCACTGTCCGTCGGGCGTCAGGACCACCCGGTGCGGCCCGTCACTGCGTCTTGCAGGCCGTTCGCATTGCAGACACCCCGAGAGGATGGTCGCAACGGACGACCTCAGGACATGATCAGACCCCCATCCACATTCACCGTCTGGCCGGTGATGTAGGCCGCGTCGGCCGATGCCAGAAAGGCGACGAGCGCGCCCACCTCGGCCGGAGTGCCCGCGCGCCCCATCGGAATCCCTTCGACCCACTCTGCCATCAGCTCGCCCGGCCCGTAGTCGCCCAGCATCTTGCCCCAGACCCGATCATTATAGTCCCACATCTCGGTGTGGATGATGCCGGGGCAAATCGCGTTGACCGTTATCCCCTCGCGCGCCAGTTCCTTGGCAAGGCTCTGTGTCAGGCCGACGACCCCGAACTTCGAGGCGGCGTAGTGCGGGGTGTAGATGAAACCCTGGCGCGCCTGTCCCGAGGCCGTATTGACCAACCGACCGCGCGTGCCGCTGGCCCGGAACCGGCGGACCGCTTCCTGACAGCAGAGGAAGACGCCCTTGGTGTTCACGTCAAGGTTGAAGTCCCATTCGCGTTCGGTCAGATCCTCGACCCTGGCGATGGTGATGACCCCGGCATTCTGCACCGAAACCGACAGGGGGCCGAGTTTTGCCTCGGCTTCCTCATAGGCGGCCCGGACGGCAGCGGCATCGGTCACATCAAGGACTAGTCCCAGAACCTCGGCCCCGGTCTCTTCTGCAATGGCCAGCGCCGCGCCCGGCGTGTCCTTATCGATAGCGGCAATGGCGACCCTGGCACCTTCCTGGGCAAACCGCGTGGCAATACCCCGGCCGATACCCTTGTTGCCGCCGGTCACCAGGACCGTCTGACCTGCAAAGCGCTTCATGTCGTCTCCCTCTGATGGCGAAGCGCGCAGGATGGCCGGCTTGTTCAGGCGGTCAGTCGCGCTGCGGTGAACTTGTCGGTGACCAGGATGTCGATGAAGCCCAACCGAAGCGCACCGGCGATCGCTTCGGTCTTCGATGCGCCGCCGGCCAGGGCCATGACCCGGTTTGCCTTTCGCAACTGGTCCATCGTGATGCCGATGACCCGTTCGTTCAGGGGCGTATCGACCGATTTCCCGTCCTTGTCATAGAACCGGAACGAGACCTCTCCGACCGCCCCGGCCTCGTGCAGAAGCGCCATCTCCTGTCTGGAAAAGATGTTGCCCGACCGGGCCAGCAGTTCTGACGGCTCGACCGCGCCGATCCCGACGACGGCAAGGCTCAGCCGGTCGAACAGGTCCATCGTGCCGCGCACGACCGGATCGGCCAGCATGACCAGCTTTGCCTCGCGCGACGATGTGATCCCCTGAACCAAGAGC